>CAWLAJ010000073.1:0-15979 GCA_963854795.1 Deltaproteobacteria bacterium UBA4427
AAAGAAGGAGTACCTGGCCCAGAAGGCGGCCTAGACGAACATCCAAAACTGTCTCTTAGCAAAAGGCGTCCGTTGTCCAAGTTGGTTTGCCGACGTACACCTTGGCGTTCGTCCGCTCACTCTCCACAGCACCCGTCACACCTACGCTTCGCGTGCAGCGGCGGGTGGGAAGAGCATCCTCTGGGTGTCAAGACAGCTAGGTCATAGCAGCCCAGAACACACGCTTCGCACCTACATCCATCTGCTCCCACAAGAGGAAGTGGACCTCTCATTTGCTGAAATCAGCGTCCCCAAACGGCCCTATACGGCCCTGCCCCATTCGTCGAAGACCCAAAGCAAAAACACCCCCGACCTAAGTGGCCGAGGGCATTTGGAAAAGATGGAGCGCGAGACCGGGCTCGAACCGGCGACCCTCAGCTTGGGAAGCTGCTAAGGCCGTACACTGGCGAACGTCAGCGTATAGAAATCAAGGGGTTACGGTTCGCCCTTGTGCGCTGTTATTCGCCCGCGTTGCTGTAGTGGTTGCTGTAGTGGATTCGAGGCCGGTCGTTCGCGCACTGGCCGGGGTGGCGCGCGAGGGTCGGTCCGCGCGCCGGTGCGCGTCAGGCGCCGCGGCGCCCTCAGGACGGTCCGCTCCGGCCGGGCTCGCGTTTCGCGACACGCGCTCGATAGGCGGTCGGGCTCTCGCCCGTCCAGCGACAGAACGCCTTCGAGAAGTTCGTCGCGTCGCCGAAGCCGACGGCGTATGCAACGTCGATCACGCGGGACCCTTGGCGAAGGAGTGCGAGCGCGACGTCCCGTTGCTCCCGCGCGAAGGTCTTGGTGAAGCTGCTGCCCTCTTTGCGCAGGCGCCGCTGTGATACTCAACGTCCCAGTAATTGCGTGATGTAAAGCTTCGCCGAGACCCAGGCCCCCCGCGGGCGGGGGGCGGCGGCGAGAGCGGGGATGGTGCTGACCCTATCGGATTGGCAGCCAGGGGGACTCCGCCGGCTCTAGTCCGAAGAAAAGGCTTGCTTCGACTGGGATTTCCGAAGATAGTGACTCGATCGTCGCGTGTGACAGAAAGGGGCCGAGGGGGCAACTTGCAAGTTCACCGGCTGCCTTCCCTGTTCATCTGCTCTGCTCTCGCGGTGGTGTTGTTCGTACCCGCCGCCATTGCAAGCGAGCGCTACTGGTCGGATGACGGAAGCCGGAGCGCGCCCGCTGCGCGCGCCGACGCACAGCCCTCTTTGAGGATGATGCGACTCGACCTCGACGGGATCGGCACCTTTCTCGAAACGACGCCCAAGGAGAAATCGGCAGAGCCGGGACGCGTGCTGCAGCTGCCCCTGCCCGGCGGCGGCACGGCGACCTTCAGTATCCGGGAATCGTCCATCATGGAGGCCGAGCTCGCGGCGAAGTTTCCCGAGATCCGTACCTGGGCTGGACAGGGCATCGACGAGCCCACTGCGAGCGTGCGACTCGATATCACGCCCCACGGCTTCCACGCGATTGTCTTCTCCGCCGCAGGCACGATCTACATCGACCCGGAGTCCTCGTTCAGCCAGACAGCCGCCAAGGACGACCGCTACCGCGTTTATTTCAAGCGGGACGCGGTGAGAACGGGCGGCGCGCCCAAGCGCGAGTGCTTCGCCGCGGAGGAGAAGGAGCGGAACCCGGTCGCGGGGCGCCCGGTGCTCGTGTCGGGCCGCGCGGCTGCCGCGCCGTCGGGGTCGGAGTTACGCGACTACCGGGTCGCCGTCGCCACGACCGCTGAGTACACGGCGTTCCACGGCGGCACTGTTGCGCTGGGCCTAGCCGCAGTCGTCACCGCCATGAACCGTGTCGTCGGGATCTACGAACGCGAGGTGGCTGTCACGATGACGCTCGTCGCCGACAACAACCTGGTCATTTACACGAATATGGGCACCGACCCCTACAGCAACAACGACGGCTTCGCGATGCTGAGCCAGAACCAATCCACCCTCGACTCCGTGATCGGGTCGGCCGACTACGATATCGGCCATGTGTTCAGCACCGGCGGCGGAGGGGTCGCATCCCTGGAAGTGCCGTGCGTCGCCAACCAGAAGGGGCGCGGTGTCACCGGCCAGGGCTCTCCGATCGGAGACTCCTTCTACGTCGACTACGTCGCCCACGAGATGGGACACCAATTCGGCGGCGAGCATACCTTCAACGGCACCGCGGGGAGCTGCTCGGGAGGCAATCGCAACGCTTCGACCGCCTACGAGCCTGGCAGTGGAACCACCATCATGGCCTACGCGGGCATCTGCAGCCCGCAGAACATCGCGTCCAACAGCGACGATCACTTTCACACGGCCAGCTTCGACGAGATCACCGCCTACACCCAAACCGGGAACGGCAACGCCTGCCCGACGACGACCGCCACCGGAAACTCCGCGCCGGTCCCCGACGCGGGCGCCGGGGGATTCACGATCCCCATCTCCACCCCATTCACACTCACGGGTAGCGCCACCGACCCGGACCTCAACCCCCTGATCTACCGCTGGGAGCAGTTCGACACGGGCCCGGCGGGGGCACCCAACTCTCCTTCGGACAATGCGCCGCTGTTCCGCTCGTTCTCCGCCAGCTCGAACGCGAGCCGGACCTTCCCGCAGTGGAGCGACATCCTGAACAACACCCAGACGATCGGCGAATTGCTACCCGACTACACACGCAGTCTGACGTTCCGGTTTACTGCCCTCGACAACCTTGCCGGCGGTGGAGGCGTCGACCACGACAACCTCTCGTTCGACGTCACGGACACCGCGGGACCGTTCCTCGTCTCGCACCCCAACACCGCGATCTCGGTTACAGGACTCGACGTGGAGACCGCGACCTGGACCGTCGCCGGCACCACCGCGGCGCCGGTGAGCTGCGCGAACGTCGACATCCTGTTCTCGGACGATGGCGGCGTGTCTTTCGCGACGACCCTGCTCTCGTCGACCCCCAACGACGGGTCAGCAGACATCGTCATCCCCAACGTGACGACCTCACAGGCGCGCGTCCAAGTCGCGTGCAGCGACAATGTGTTCTTCGACGTGGGCGACACCAACTTCACCGTGACCGCGCTCTCCACACCGACTTTCACGATCGGGGTGACACCAGATCCGCAAGCGCTCTGCGTGGGAGAGACGGCGGACTACCAGGTCGACGTGGGCAGCGTGCTGGGCTTCTCGGATCTGGTGGACCTGTCGGTCAGCGGCGTGCCTGCCCCGGCCTCGGCAAGCTTCTCGACTGACCCGGTGACGCCGCCGGGGATAAGCACACTCACGCTCTCTAATACGGCCGGGCTCTCCGTCGGCTCGTACAGCCTTCAGGTCACCGGACAGAGCGGTGCCACCGTGGCGAACGTGAACGTAGGCCTCGACGTCTCGTCGGGTGGGCCATCCGTGCCCTCGATCCTGGCTCCGGCCATTGGTGCGACCGGAATCTCCGTGAGCCCGACACTCAGCTGGTCCGCCGTCGCGGGTGCGACCGCCTACAGCGTGGAGATCGCCACCGACGCCGCCTTCACCAGCATCGCCGACAGCGGCTCGGGAGGTACGACCAGCTTTACACCGGGCAGTCCGCTCGACATCGCCACCGGCTACTTCTGGCGTGTGGTTGCCTCGAGTTCATGCGGGGCGGCGTTCCAGGCCACGGGCAGCTTCGTGACCGATTCGTCGGTGTCGACTTGCTCTTCGCCCAGCCTGGCGATCCCCGACGGAACGGGCGTCCCTGTCTCGGACGCCATCGTCGTGGGCGTTGCGGGCACCATCATGGATGTTGACGTGCCGCTCGACGTCACCCACACCTATATCGGAGACCTGACCGCGGGCGTGGAGCACGGTGGCACCACTACCACGGTTACGCTTCTCGACCGCCCCGGGCTCCCGGCGATCGATCCCACCTTCGGGTGCGGGAACAACAACATCGACGTAGTGCTCGACGACGAGGGCGGCTCGGCAGCCGAAAATGCCTGCGCGGCGACGCCACCCGCCATGTCTGGGAACCTCACTCCCACCGGCTCGCTCGACGACTTCGACGGAATGGCATCGAACACGACCTGGACACTCGACATTGCGGACAATGAGAACGTGGATCAGGGGACGCTGAACAGCTGGTGCGTCGACATCCGCTATTCCATCGATCTCACTGACGGCGATCTCGACGGCGTGCCCGACATCATCGACAACTGCCCGGGCGACGCGAATGCCGACCAAGCCGACCAGGACGGCGATGGCCTGGGGGTCCCATGCGATTCCGACATCGACGGCGACCTGATGCCTAACGACTGGGAGACTGGCTTCGGGCTGAACCCGCTGGACCCGACCGACGCCGATGAGGACCTCGACGGAGACGGTCTCACCAACCTTCAGGAGTTCCAGGGCGGCACCGATCCGACCATCGGCGAGGTCTGCGGCGACGGAATCGTGACTGCCAGCGAGACCTGCGATGACTCGGGCACCACACCGGGGGACGGCTGCGACGGTGTCTGTCAGATCGAGTCCGGCTGGAGCTGCAGCGGCGTCCCGTCGCTGTGCAGCGAGGTTTGCGGCGACGGAATCGTGACTGCCAGCGAGACCTGCGACGACTCGGGCACCACACCGGGGGACGGCTGCGACGCGGCCTGTCAGATCGAATCCGGCTGGAGCTGCAGCGGCGTCCCGTCGCTGTGCAGCGAGGTTTGCGGCGATGGAATCGTGACTGCCAGCGAGACCTGCGACGACTCGGGCACCACGCCGGGGGACGGCTGCGACGGTGTCTGTCAGATCGAGTCCGGCTGGAGCTGCAGCGGCGTCCCGTCGCTGTGCAGCGAGGTCTGCGGCGACGGATTCATTTCTGCCAGCGAGACCTGCGACGACTCGGGCACCACACCGGGGGACGGCTGCGACGCGGCCTGTCAGATCGAGTCTGGCTGGAGCTGCAGCGGCGTCCCGTCGCTGTGCAGCGAGGTCTGCGGCGACGGATTCATTTCTGCCAGCGAGACCTGCGATGACTCGGGCACCACGCCGGGGGACGGCTGCGACGGTGTCTGTCAGATCGAGTCCGGCTACGTGTGCTCAGGCGCCCCGTCGGTATGCCAGGTGACCGCGGTACCAGCGCTCAGCCCGTGGTCGATTGGGCTCCTAGCGACAGCCTTGATGAGCAGCGCTTGTTGGGCGTACCGAAGACGGGACGTGACGCAATTCTGAGCCGAGCGGGTGAATCAAATGGCTGAACGATTCACCCACGACCTGGACGCTCGACTCGATCGCGCGAAGCCAAAGGTCGCCGCTCGCCTCTGAGTCTTGGTTGAGATCGCATCAGTGGGTCGCAGCTTGTTTGCCCTATCTGCTTCGGAGATGACTCGAACTTGGCCACGTTGCGACTCCGGCCTCGATTCAGAAGAGAAGCTTCAAGCCTAGGGTATTCGTCCATTCTGGAGCGACATCGTCATCGGCGAAGTTGGTTTGCCGACGTACACCAGCTGCTTCTTGCCCGCTTCGAGAAAGTCCTTGCTCCATCGGTAGTAGAGGTTGGCAGCAATGCCCTCTCTGCGACACAAGTCGGCGATGCTCTCTTCGCCCCGAAGCCCTTCGAGTACAATGCGGATCTTCTCTTCAGGTGAGAACTTTCGTCGGGTTCGCCGGCGGATCTCTCGGATTGCCGCTTCGCTGGATTGCTTCTTTGGGTTCGTCATCTCGACACGCTCCTTGGGGTCATGGACCCCGGATTGTGTCTCTTAGCCTAGAGGGCCATGGAGTCCGAATCCTGCTGACGGGTTACACTTATTTTGCCTATCCGCTATGGGTGACATTCAAGTCTTTACCTCGTCCAAAGACTCCATGTCGCCTGGGAACTCTCGCCGTTTGTTTGCCACTATTTGATGGCCGAATCCACTTCTTTCCAAAGCCCCAAATGCGGGGCAGGGGTGGAACATGAAACTGCTGAGACGCTCAAACACCTGTTCGTTGGGACTTGTCTCCGCGTTCCCAAATCCCACTAGAAACCGGGCATTTAGAGAAAACCTTCACATTTTCTTCCGGTTTCTGCGTCACCACCTGCGTCTGCCGTCCACTTCCTTTGGTGGGGGATTCCCTCTCTCTCTCATAGGAATGGGGTTTGTGTTGCGGAAGTTGGTTCTCGCGTTCGGGCTACTTTTCTTGACGGCATCGGGGAGCCACGGGGCTCCGATTACTTTTCAGTTTACGGGGTCCGTAGACAGAGTTGAGGAGCTTACTTTCCTGGAACTGGGTGTCTACGATATCGTGCCCGTAAATTCATCGGCATGGTTTCCTGGGTCAGTCTTCTCAGTAGGTGAGTCTTTCTCGGGCACTTTTACCTATGAAACGACAGCATCGGGCACGCTCAGCCAGGATGGATCTCAGACAATTTATTCTTCTGCATTGATTGCCTTCTCAGTGGCATTCGATGATTACTCGGTAGTGTTGGGCACGGGTGGTGAGCCTTTTTTGGGGTTTCCTTCCGTTTCTGTCGTGAACGACCGAGTGCTAGGTGGGGGCAGTCCACACGACCTTTTCCAGCCAAACGCAGCCCTTTTGACTGGTGGTTGGTTTAATCATTTAGTACCGAGTTTGATAGATAATTCAGGCAGCGTGTTTCAAGACATGTCTCTTCCTTTGAATCTTTCTCTTGGGGATTTCAGTTTTAGTAACCTTGGTGTGGTATTCCTCGAACAAGCGTCCCAGGACCAACTACATATAACAGGGCAGCTGAGCACTCTTGACCTTGTCCCAATACCCGAACCAAACACCGCAACCCTCCTCGCACTCGGCATCACAGGACTCGCAGCAAGGCAAAGGCAGCGAAGAACAACAACCCGCAGAAACTGACGAGAGGGTTTCTGTGAATGTTCTGAGTGGTGGTGGGTGTTTGGTGGTGCCCTCGTTGATATGACAACGGGAAGGCATCGCACCGCACCACCAAACGCATGAACAGCCGCAGATGAGCCGTTGAGAAGGTTTGGATGCGAAAGAGGGTTCGCTGTTGATGACGGGAGTCCCCGGTAACCCATTACTTTCATTGCATACAAGGCCATGAAGTTCGGCATCACGCGCACTTAGATGCATTGGGATACACGGGGTCATCTAATGCAAAAAATCTCCGGAAGGGGACAACTAGGCCCGGCAGGGGCTTAGTTGTCAGAACGTCTAGTATCGGCAGTGCAGAAAACGCTGCTTATTTTGCCTATCCGGCGCATGGCTGGGACTTCGATGTACGCACCGGCCACCGCCCGAATGACTCCGATGGCTTCCCGATCCCCTGCTTTGCAGTCAAGCTCGAGGGTGGCGCGGTCTGGGTCGACATCGAGAGCCCGATCAACCTGCGTCGCATGCGGGCGCCTGGCTCCCGTGGCCTCTAATCTCTCGCCGCGCAGTGGGCGCTATGTCAACTCAGAGCGCGCCGGGGCACGCCCAGGAAGCCCATCGGGTCGTTGAACTCGAACTGCGTCCACCCAGCCGCGCTCTGATCGGAGAGTCCCGTGCCGCGCTTGTCCCAACGGACGAGTCGGCCGAAGCTCGCGAGCCGTTCGTGGAAGCGTGCGAGCTCGGGCGTCGTGTCGTCGACTACGAGGTTCGAGATGATCCCGGGGATCATGATCATCGGGATCCTCGTCTCGCTCTGTACGGCGTAGGCGAGCGATGTGCCGCCGGATTCGGCGTACAGGATCTGCATGGGTGGATCGTCGGGGACTCCCACCCCCGCTGTCAATGGCGGTCGGGACCCAAGCGCGGTGACCGCCAGCACTCGCGCTTTCGCGCCGTTCCGCGGTGACCGCGTGCGAACGGCCGCGGAAAAAGTCCCATCGGCCGCCGGACGCCTGCGGGCCTCGGCGAACGAAAAGCGCGGAAACTGAAAATGCGGGTGTCGGCAGTTCGAATCTGCCCTGGGCCACCACTTCAGAAGCGTCGTTAGTTCGGGTGTCCTGGAGCGCATGTTCCTAGCGATGCGGGCGCCCTTTACGAGGGGGCGCGACTCGGCAGCGCCTGGTCAGGGCAAGGCGGCTCGTCGCGATCAGCGACAGAGCCAGGAGCACCTGACCGACCCACGGCATGGCTGGGACATCGACCGGAGCGGTCGCTGTCGCGTCCGGGCTGATCAGCACGCTCATCGAGGCGGGCGACCCCTGGTTGTTGGTGATCAGAATACTGCCAGGCAGGTAACCCACCATCTCGGAGACATCGAAGATCCCGGTGGATTCCGAGCCGACCGTGGTGTCGGCGATCCTAATCTGGTTGCTCCCATCGGGCTCCATCTGCCAGATCTCGCCGCTGGTGTTGTCCTCGTTGACGAAGATCAGTCCATCGGGATAGGTGGTCGCACCCAGCTCAGTGGCATCCGTCCAGTCGACGTTGTCCGGACTGTTCAAGCTGTTGGTTCCGCCGCTCGTGTTCGAGACCTTGGTGATCGTGAAGCTCGAGGTGCCCGAATCGAAGCCGGCGCCAAAGACGAGATCGAAGTCGAGCGTGAATACGCCCGAGGTCTGGTCGCTGAGAACGGCCTGGGTGGGATCGCTGGGGCTCGTATCGACATCCTCCAGCTTGTCGGAGGACAGGGCTCCGGAAGAAGTCGTATCGAAGGTGCCGTTGTTGGTATTGCCGAGGCCAGGATACGAGGCATTCAGGTAGTACCAGCTGCCGTAGGCCAGACCGTTGCGGGCCAGGAAGCTGCTGGATGCCGAGCCGCTCGAGTCCTTGCCGTTCTCGCCAATGTACAGCTGCATCGCCTGTGAGCCGCCGTCGGGGGAGAGCAGCAGCGCGACGTGGCTGGTCTCGCCGGTATCGAGCAGCGCCGCATTCTCCCAGTTGTCGAAGGGCATTCCGCCGGTGCCGCCGGGCGCGCTGCCGACCGTGCCGCTGAGCTGGTAGAGGTCGCGGTTGGCGCTGTCGAGGGCGAACAGCTTGCCGCTGCTTACCTCCTCGCCCGTGATGTAGACCTCGTCGACGAAGCCCCGGTCGGTGCCGAAGGTGTCCGCGGCGTAGGCTTGACCCGAACAGAAGCGGCGGAAGGCGGTAGTGGACGTGCTCGACGTGTTGGTCCAGCTCCCGCCCCCGTTGGCGCTCCAGCGATCATAAGCCTGCCGGGCCGAGTTGACGAAGCTTCCGCCTCCGGTGCTGCCGCTGCTGATCATGTTGCTGATTGCGGTCTGTAGCTCGGGAAGGTCCAGATCCACTTCGCTGATCGCCGCGTCACCCGTCTCATGGTTGACCTGCACGCGCAGGGTGGAGGGATCGACCAGCCAGGCTCCAGCGCCATCGAAGGTGCTCAGCATGGAATAGGCAAAGCCGTCACCGGCGGGGTCGTCACCCTGGCTGATGACCTCGAGCGCCTTCCAGCCATTGTACGTGTTGAGACGCAGCGTCCCGCCATCCAGCGCGTGGGCCGGGCTCGCCAGCATGCAGTGCGCGATCAGGGCGAACAGGGTCAGTCCTGGAAAGATCTTCAGGGTCCTCCGATACATCGTTGAGACTCCCGAGGAGGATAGGACATTCAAGCTGGCTTCCGCTTACGGGCCCCGGGGCCTGCCATCGAGATCCCTGATTTCCCCTCTTGAGTAGACATCATGCACGTCCAAGGGTGTAAAATGGGCCTTTGAACTTCCTATCCGCCACCACCGATACTAGGTCTTCTGACAAGTAGTAGCCCTCAGACGAGACACATCAATCCTGTCCCGGGCACTCCGACAGCACCTGCGGCCAACACCATCGGACGGCCTTTCGATGCCAATGGCCCTCTCAGTTGTCGTGCATTTTTCGTCGGGTCGCTAGTCCAGCTAGTCCGAGGCCCATGAGTACGGCGCTGCCGGGCTCCGGCACAACTGTTGTCGCACGCTCAAGCCCAGCTAGCTGCTCGGCCGCTTGCGCCTGCATCAGCCGCCGCTCCAGCACGCGGCCGAGGATCTCCAATCGGTTCCGCTCTTTGGTGCTCATCGTCAAGGTTCCCGAATCAAGCATGTCGGCCTCCAGGCCCGACACGGTGGGGCGAAGAACCCGACATTTCTACTTTGCTCCTACATCCGTACCACCGCTAACTCCTGTTCTCTTAAGTCGAAGCTTCCGGAAGCGGACCGCCGGACGGAGAAGATCTGGCCCTGCTCCTGCGTTATCAGCATCGCAATCACGGCAGCTCGTGTCTGGTGGGCTGCGGAGATTGCCAGGACGCCTGCCCTCTTGGCGTGTCGATCGCCGACGTCATGCGTGTGCGAATGTACGATGTCGACTACGGCCTGCCGGCCATTGCCGCAAGCGAGTATGCGAGACTCGCCAAGACTGCCGACGCCTGTTTGACTTGCAGCGGCCTGCCCTGCTCTTCAGTTTGTTCCGCCGGCCTTGGGATCCCGGACCTCATGCGGGACACGGCTCGACGATTGACCAACACGGAAGAGGCCGAGGAGTCCGGGCACCCGGGAGCCTAACGTCGTCGCGCCACCGCGGAGAGGATCCATCCTTCGCGTCGTGCGACTCGGCCTTCGATTTCACGAACTTCTGGACCTTCAGGCAACGATGCCTTGAAAGATCCTGCTTCGAGATCGATTTCGGTCTCGACGTCCTGAAAACTCCAAAATGTGCGTAGCTCGGGATAGAAAGCTTTGTAGACCGCTTCCTTCACGCTGAAGATGAGCTTGATCCGGCGGGGTCTCTCGAGCGGGGGTACCGATTCGAGCCAGGTCCGTTCGCCGGGACGACAGACGATCCGCTCCACCCCCTCCTTGACTGGCTCGTCCGGCTCGACATCCAGACCAATTCCCCGGTAGTCCGTACTCGGCGCGATGGCGACGACGCAAAGGTCGTCACAATGTGAAATCGAACCCACGACGCGCTCCGGCCAGCAGGGCACGCGGTCGTCGTCACGAAGGAGTTCCGAGACTTCACATCCCATTCGACGCAGCAGAGTCCGCGCAAGTTCTCGTCCGGTCGCGAACTCGCTGCGTCGCGAATCGACGGCGCGAGCGACGAGCGCCGCTTCCGCGGAAGGCAGGTCCTCCGCGCGGAATCGAAGAGGGGAAGAGAGGATCTGAACGTCCTCGTCAAAGAGACCGTCCGTGAGTCTCGTTGTCGCGCTGTCGATCATCGATGTTGTCCCGATCTTCCCGTCGCTTCGTTCGCTGCTGATTCCGCTGTCGGTGCGACCGGCCAAAGCCGCCGAAGTTCGGCTTCGACCTTCAAATCCAGTGCGAAGAGGCGTTCGCGAGCAGCCTCGTATTCTCCGTCGGGAAGAGATGTACTCAATCGAATCAGCGCTCCATCGCTTCCAACGTTGGTCAATCGACCCCAGAAATGATTGATCCGCAGATCGAGAATCGAGGTGATTCCAGAGGCGATACTCGTGCGGTACCAGAAGTGAACGAGCCGGCGAGTGCCGTCTTTCTCGACGACGTATTCGCACAGCGCGAGGCCATCGTTGCCGCCGACCCGCCGCTTGCTCGACTCGACGATCTCCCAGCCTTGCGATGGATAGCAAACGTCCGGAGTGTGTTCTGGCGTGCCTCCCCTGTGAGAGCCGTAGTCACCGAGGTAGACGTAGATCGTGTAGCCGAGTGGATGATAATAGGCGCGCTGCACATTGTGGTCCGCAAAGAGCATGTCGGAGACCGCGAACGGATAGAAAGAGTCCGAGCGCGACGACGAAGAGCTGGAAGAAGTGGCCGAGGGCGAGACCGGCGAACTTCTGATCACGGGCGCCCAATGGACACCGGGCTATTGGAACGATCCGGAGAGCACCCACTCAGCCTATCTCACACCGCCGGGCAAGCACCGACTCGACTACCGCACCGGCGATCGGGTGCGTCGCAGTCAGGGCACCACGCCGATGGTCTACCTCGGTCGCATGGACAACCCGATCAAGATCCAGGGTTATCGCGTCGAACTCGGCGAAGGGGAAGCCACCCTTCGTGCGGAGGGGAACGCTCGAAGCCAAGACGGCGAAGTAGGCGGGCGGGCGGTGCAGGGAGTTTCGGCCACAGCGCCAAGAATCGTGGCCGTGACGATGCCCGAAATGACAAGGCGCCGAGCGGACCTCCCATAGCCCTTGTGTCCTCCGGGCGGAGGCGTATACGTCGAGCTGCTGAAACGTGAACGGCTAGATCAAGCATCCGGTGAGAGCGACCACAAGCATCGCGACACCGCCCTGGGCGAAGGGATCCGCCAACCCACTGGCCTGCGGCCAATGCAGAAGAGCCAGACAGATCGCCGGGCTCAGCATCACATCGAACAGCATCAAAAGTGAGGAGGGGACGTTTCCGTTGTCTCGCAGCATCCACGAGCCCTTCGCAGGCGTTCACACGATTCGAGATCATTCGACTTCAGGAAAACACCTGACCTGAACAAACGACTCGGATGGGGGTGGCCTTTCGATCCCGCCATGAAATGTGTGCCCGCTCTCGCCCGAAAGGGTATGTGCAAGATTATGAATTATACTCAGATCACTCTGAGCCTGGGCATCTCTATCGGTCAATTTGGCAAGAAACTCGATTGTTGACGCGCTTTTACGCATGAATGTCTTGAGACCATTCGGGCCCATTCCGAGCCGACATTGTTGCCTTCGAGCTGCATCGGGTCTTCGCCTGTCGTGCGGGTGTGCGCCCATAGGAGAAAAACCTGGCTCCAAAACGGTTCGAAGGCGGCACTCACCCGCTGACCGGGGGTCCTTTTTCGTTTCGGCGAGATCGCCTTTCGCGAGTTCCGACAAAATTCAGGGCCTCGCTGCGAGTCCTCCACTCGACGTTTCAGCCCGACAAAGCGGCTGTCGCAACGTCGCCGGATCCAAGGTCACGGGTGCTAGCCTCGCCGGCGCGAGAGAGGTCCTTCGGACAGCTGAAGGAAAGAAGGAAGTAGGACATGGCAATCACAGCAAGCACGGACGATCTCGACATGACGCAAGAAACCTGGCTGGTCACCGGCGGAGCCGGCTTCATCGGTTCGAATTTCGTGCGCTGGGCACTCGAGCATCGACCCGCGGCCCGAATCGTGGTCTTCGACAAGCTCACCTATGCCGGCAGCATGGAGAATCTCCGAGATCTGCCCTCGCCAGAGCGGTTCGAATTCGTCCTGGGCGATATCGCGCAGGCCGACGACGTTCGCCGCGCCTTCGAAGTCCATCGACCCGACAAGATCTTGAATTTTGCCGCCGAGTCCCATGTGGATCGCTCGATCGACGGCCCTCGCGCCTTCATCGACACGAATATCGGCGGGACCTTCGAACTGCTCGAGGCCGCCCGCTGTCATTTCGCAATCCTGCCAGAGGCCGCCAAGCGGAACTTTCGCTTCCTGCACGTCTCGACCGACGAAGTCTATGGATCGCTCGGGGCTGATGGTTACTTCACCGAAGAGACTCCGTATGCGCCCAATTCGCCCTACTCGGCGTCAAAGGCCAGCGCCGACCTCCTCGTCCGTGCCTATCACCATACCTACGAGCTTCCGACGATCACGACCAATTGCTCAAACAACTATGGTCCCCTTCAATTTCCTGAGAAGCTGATCCCGCTGATGGTGCTCAATGCACTCGAGGGCAAGCCGCTTCCCATCTACGGAGACGGAGGCAATATTCGAGACTGGATCTTCGTCGAAGACCACTGCTCGGGAATCGTGGCGGCCCTCGAAGACGGTCGACTCGGCGAGCAGTACGCGTTCGGTGGCAATTGCGAACTCTCGAATCTCGATGTCGTCGACGGGATCTGTGACGTGCTCGAAACGCTCCGGCCCGCGGCTGAAAACCAAGCGCTCGATAGTCAAGGGCTCCACGACTATCGCGAGCTGAAGAGCTTCGTCGAAGATCGTCCCGGACACGACCGGCGTTATGCGATCGACGCGTCGAAGGCGAAGCGAGAGCTTGACTGGACTCCAGAATTCGAGTTCAAGGTCGCTCTCGAGCGAACCATCAGCTGGTATCTCGAACACGAGGACTGGCGGCACGCGATCCAGGACGAAGGGGATACGAGAAGCCGCCAGGGACTTTCGTCTCCGGCTTCGGAGTCTTCCGTCTCGGAGGGCGGCTCGGAAGAAAGGAACGGCCGATCATGAAGGGCATCCTCCTTGCGGGCGGATCCGGTACCCGACTGCTTCCAGCGACCGGGGCCGTCTCGAAGCAATTGCTTCCGATCTACGACAAGCCGATGGTCTACTACCCGCTCTCCTCCCTGATGCTGGCTGGAATCCGCGACATCGTGCTGATCTCGACGCCCCAGGACACGCCTCTCTTCGAGCGACTTCTGGGCGACGGTCGGGAGTTCGGCGTGCGAATTCAGTACCGAGTCCAAGACAAGCCGGAAGGGATCGCGCAGGCATTCCTGATCGCAGCGGATTGGATCGATGGCGAGCCGGTCGCCCTCGCACTCGGCGACAATATTTTCTACGGCCACGGCTTTCCGGACTCGATTCGCCGTGCGGCCGCGATCGAAACGGGTGCGACCGTCATCGCCTATCACGTCCATGACCCCGAGCGATACGGCGTCGTTGACTTCGACGACGAGGGCCGCATCCGATCGCTCGAAGAGAAGCCGAAGAATCCGAAATCGAATTACGCCGTAACAGGTCTGTATTTCTATGATGAACAGGTCGTCGACATCGCTCGCGCGATCAAGCCCTCTCCACGCGGCGAACTCGAAATCACCGACGTCAACGTCGCCTATCTCGAACGCGATCAGCTCCATGTCGAAATACTCGGCCGTGGCATCGCCTGGCTCGACACTGGAACGCACGAATCGCTGCTCCAGGCATCGAATTTCATTCAAGCTGTGCAGGAGCGTCAGGGTCTGCGGGTATCGTGTCTCGAGGAAATCAGCTGGCGCAACGGGTGGATCGACGACCAACAGCTATTGGCGCGAGCCGATGCCATGAAAGCGAACCTCTACGGCGCCTACTTGAGACAGATCGTCGAAGAGTCGAAGCGTTAGTTCACCCGCGAAGTCCGCTCCGCCAGCGCCAGGCATCCTTCATCGCCTCTTCGAGAGATCGCTCGGCCCTCCAACCCAGGAGGCGTTCGGCCCTCTCCACACTCGCGTAGATCTGTTCGATATCCCCGTCACGTCGATCGCCTTCTACGATTTCCACCGATTCTCCCGTCGCCCGCTCGAAGGTCGCAATCGCTTCGCGAACGGAAATCCCGCGACCCGTCCCAATGTTCAGGGTCTCGAGTAGAGAATCCTCTGACTGCTCCGACATCCAGGCGAGGCATTTCACGTGGGCGGCCGCCAGATCGACCACGTGGATGTAGTCTCGAATGCAGGATCCATCCGGGGTCGACCAATCCCCACCAAAAATCTGCACCGGACCTCGCTGCCCGGCGACGCTCTCTAGAATGATCGGCACGAGATTCTGGGGTTCACCGAGCGGCAGCTCGCCGATCTCTCCACTCGGATGCGCGCCAATCGGATTGAAGTAGCGAAGGCGGCTCGCACGAAGCGGAACACCCGAGGCGACCGCGTCTCGCAGAATCTGTTCACAGATCTGTTTCGTGGCTCCGTAGACGGAAGCCGGCGCGACCGTCGGTGAGGCCTCCGTCACCGGAAGCTCGGTCGCCTGCCCGTAAACCGTGCACGACGAAGAGAAGACGAGATCTCGCACGCCGAATTCCAGCATCACCTCGACGATCGAAATCAGCGAACCCACGTTGTTCGCGTAGTAGGCGAGCGGTTTCTGCTGGGATTCGCCGACAGATTTGAAGGCGGCAAAATGAATCACTCCGGAGATCGGGCCTTCTTCCTCAAATACCCGAGCGACGGCCGATCGATCCCGGCAATCGATTTCATGGCAGCGAATTTCCCCACCACACAATTTTGCGAGCCGGTCGACGACGAAGGTTTCCGAGTTCGAGAAATCGTCGATCAGAATCGACGTGTAGCCGTTCGAGGCCAGCTCGACCACCGTATGCGAGCCGATGTAGCCGGCGCCACCAGTGACGATGATCTTGGGCTGCGCCACGCGATCTCTCTCCCGTCTCTTCGGATGCGCTCAGGTGTTCTGAATGGTCATCCCACCATCGACCGGTAGGACCACTC
>CAWLAJ010000074.1:0-15950 GCA_963854795.1 Deltaproteobacteria bacterium UBA4427
CGCCTCCGCTGCATACCGGCGATAGGCTGCCGCAAGTCGATTGACGGAGGATGTCGATCGCATTACCACTTCAAACTGAACGGAGTCCAGCCGATTCACCTTCAAGAAACGGGCCGGCGAACTCGCTCGCGCAGACACTCTCGCGATTTGAATTTCCAAGAACGGTCGGGCAGCGGACATAACAGGATGGGACGGAACGAGATGGGCGGCGTGCAATGAACTGGATCGACAGCCGCCGAAGCAGCCGAATCGTGGCTCTCCATGTCGCAACCCTCGTCAGCCTGGGAAGCGCCAGCGACGCCCTCGCCCAGTCGACGACCTATCCTCATCCCTGGATCATCGGACATCGCGGCGGCACGGTAGATCGCCCCGAGAATACCCTCCTGACCTACGACTATTCACTCGACAACGATGTCACCGGCGTGGAATTCGACGTCTGGCTGAACTCCGACGGATTCCCCGTTTGTCATCACGATTTGAGCGTCGACCGTACGACGAATGGCACCGGTCTGATCACGGACAAGCCGCTGGCGGAAATTCTCGCACTCGACGCGGGATCCTGGTTCGGAAGCGGCGAGTACACGGGAACGTCCGTTCCCCGATTCGAAGAGGGCCTACAGCTCGTGACAGGACGGGGGAAACTCCTGCTCGACATCAAAGACATCGCCTATGTGCCTACGCTCGTCAGCTATATCGAGAACGAGTCCTTCCCGAAGGACGACGTCTGGGTCTGGAATCGCTTCGGAACAGGGGCCCCCTTCGAAGCCCTGATGCCAGAGGCTCATGTCGTGACCCAAATGGCATCAAACCTCGATCGCGAATTCCGAATCTACCAGCGAACCGTGATCGGCGAGGAGGGGATCACCCGCCTGGAGGACAATCCGGTCCCCGGTGGCCTATCCGGCTTGAGCGAGCAGACGTTCGACACCTTGAGTCGATACATGCCCTTCGGCCAGCGCATGCTCTTCGCGAATCGCTGGCTCTTCAATCACTTTCTGGAAACCCAGTTGTCGACTTCGACTTTCGGGAAAGCGATGCTGCGAACGACGACGGCCGCGACCATGTTGTCCGCGAGTATCAAGATCAACGTCCTGCCCATCGAATCGATCGCCACCGTCAAGTTTCGGCTCCACCCGCGTGATACGGTGGAAAGTGTCACCGACTACGTGAAGTCCGTCGTCGAAAACGACCGCATCGAGGTCCGTGTCGCGCCAGATGGACTCGGCCGAGCAGCCTCCTCGGTTTCTGAATGGAGATCGGTTGGGTATGAGGCGATCGAAGTCGCGATCCGAGAAGTCTATGGCGATGTCATCGTCGCGCCGGGACTGATGGTGAGCGGTTCCGATTCCCGCCATTACGGCAAGGTCGCGGACAACGCATTTCGATTCAATCCGATGATTGTGAGCTCGAGCGACCTGACGGGATTTCACGGAACGAACGAGAAGATCACGGTTCACAATCTCGCACAAGGAACTCGAACCTATATGCAAATCATCCGGCACGGCTCTTCGCAATAGCCGCAGACGACCCCCAACCGCCACCCGGAAAGCCAGGAGATCCATTTCCATGTCCAGCGAACAGATCAACGGTATCCAGATCGAGGTCGAAACCCGCGGTCCCGAAGACGCACCTGTCTTTCTGCTCATCCGCGGCTTGTCGACTCAGTTGATTCATTGGCCGGAGTGCTTTCTGCAGG
Source organism: Deltaproteobacteria bacterium UBA4427 (assembly GCA_963854795.1). GTDB lineage: Bacteria > Myxococcota_A > UBA9160 > UBA9160 > UBA4427 > UBA4427. Next base: position 1,697 of record CAWLAJ010000074.1, read on the forward strand.
CCTTCGTGGATGCGGGGTTTCGCGTCGTCGTTTTCGACAACCGCGATTGCGGGCTCTCGCAGAAATTTTCTGAAGCCGGCACGCCCTCGCTTCCTGATCTTTTGTCCGGACAAGTGACGGCTCCCTACAGCGTGGGCGATATGGCGAAGGACGCCGTAGGCGTACTCGACCATCTGGGAATCGCCTCGGCCCACGCCGCGGGAATTTCACTCGGTGGAATGATTGCTCAGCACCTGGCCTTCTCCCACGGCGATCGCTTCGAATCGGTGGCAAGTATCATGTCGACCTCGGGCGCCCCCGAGCTACCGCCGGGAACACCGGAAGCCATCGACGCTCTCACGTCGCTTCCCAGCGACCCGGGCGATCGCGAGACCGTCATCGAACACAGCATGAAGACGCAGCGAGTGATCGCGAGTCCCGAATACCCCCCGACCGACGACGAATTGCGAAGCTATTTCGAACGCGGGTACGAGCGTTGCCATTGCCCGGATGGCTCGGCGCGACAACTCGCGGCCGTCGTGAGCGACGGCAGTCGGGTCGACCGACTCGCGAAGATCGCCCTGCCTTTTCTCGTCGTCCACGGCTCGGCCGACCCACTGATTCCCCTCGCCTGCGGCGAAGACACCGCCAATCGCGTCCCGGGTGCAAAGTTCGAAGTGGTTCCAGGAATGGGACATGACATCACCGACGCGAATGCGCCCGTCGTTGCCAAGCTCTTGATCGACCACGCGACGCGTTAGGCGAGACAAGCCAGGTGCGGAGCTAGGGAGACCGCCGCTCTTACTCTGATCGAAGGGCGTGAGCCGACTTGAGTGAACGAATGGTGGCTGGGTGGTCGGGCCGAATCTCGAGCGCGCGTTCGAGATAGGGAATCGCTTCGGAATTTCGCTGTGCCCGAAGCGGGGTCACCCCCAAACGTTCGTTGAGACCGAAGTCGTCGGGAAATTCCTCGAGACCCCTGCTCCAGGTTCGCAGCGCCTCTGCGCGTCCTTCGAGGTTCAAGCTGAGCAGTCCGAGTTGGAGAAATCCGTCCGCTTGAGGCTGGAATTTCAAGCTGCGCCAATACTGAGGGATCGAGCGCCAGGGGTCTTGTGTCTTGACGAGCCCATTGGCAAGTCTTGCGCGCCCGCCAGAAGAATCGCGACCGTAGTAGGCCGCGCGATCGAGAATCGACTCCGCGACTTCATAGTCTTCGCTGAGCAGAGCTCTCGGGAAGCGATGCTCGATCTCGATTTCTGGAACGATATTCGCCAGGCAGAAAAAGCCCGCGAAAGTCCAGGCCGCCCGATTCTTCCAGGGACCCGCTCTCGTCGGGTTGTCCGCGCTTGATCGATCCGCATGGCTGCGAAGAAGCACGTTTGCAATCTTTGGATTGCGCAATTTCCAGATGGCGCCGTCCAATACGAAATGATGAAGGTTGACGGCCGACGCCACACACATGGCCAACCCGGATTCGAAATCGGGCTTGCCAAAGGACTCCGGCCCGAGGATCAAGACGGGGGCGGCCCAGACCGCGTTGCCAAAGACGAATGTCTTCGCGAAATATTTGCCGTAGCCACCCCAACGCCGATTTGCCTTCGCATAGTAGGCGGTGATCCAAAGGTATTGGGCCGCATGCCCGACCGCGGTCCAGAGGAAATAGAACCGAAAGCGATCCCCACCGACGGGATTGAGCGCGGGGATCCCGGTCGTCCAATCGAGATAGAAGCCGATGTGGGGAATCGAGAACCAGACGGCCTGAGTCAGCATCACCAGCGTGGCCGGTGCGATGGTTCGCCAGTTTCCGGCCCGCAAGAGGAGCCCGATCGTGGCCAGGATCGAGACCGCATACCCGAGCCCAACGACCGGCATCCGGATCGCTCGCATCCCGCCCGGTAGTCCGATCGACATGAAGTGGTAGGCGCTCGAAGTCGACTCGGCGTAGCCCAGAGGATTGGCCTATGGACTCGGCCCTCGAAATGGAAATTCAAGAAGACGGACAAGAAGGAGAAGACGAAGGACGCGTAGAGCCAGCGCTTGGTGGCCGGCGCAAGCTCGACACCGCGACGACGGAGGAACATCACGGCGATCCCGTAGTTCTGGCCGGTATAGTGCCAGGGACTCCAGGTGAGGTAGAGCGAAATCAGGAGCGAGCCCGCCATGGGTGAGTAGAGAGCCCCAACCAACATCGCCAGCATCGCGAACGTGCCATAGACCGTGAAGATCCGATACGTATCACGCTCAGCGCGATGTTCGTATACGCGCAAGAGTGTCGCACCGTAATGCGCTCCACTCACGATCAGAATGAGCAGCGATCCCCACATCGGAGAGATGGATTCGCGCGCCGCGTCGCCGCCCACGATCATGCCACTGATCAAAACCAGGTAGAGTAGACCGGAGCCGAACAGCAAGTCTGGGATCGGGCCAAAGACCCAGCTGTTTTGATTTCCTGCGCTAGCCGCCGCCCTGAGCGCCCCTCCCGAATGGGAAGCCGCCGCGCGATTCGGCGACGACGAGCGAACACAGCCGAGCTCTCATGTCTGCCTGGCCACGAGGCCGACGCCGATGAAGAGAAAGACCCCTCCGATCGGCACCAATACCACAGCCAATCCCGGATCGGGCGGATAGACGAAGAGACCGCCTAGAAAAAAACCGGCGGGAAGCAGACACGCCGCGGCGTAGAGGCAGAGCGAGGCGAGGCGGAGTCGCGGGGACGGGCGCAGATGAGACCACGCCGCGCCCAGAGCGATATGGAGGAGCGCAATCAGAGTGCCGTGCGTATGACTCAGTGTCCACATCAGGCGTCGGGGCTGGATTTCCTCTGAGAGGTAGGAGCCGATCCGAAACCCATGGAAGAATTCGAGAAGGAAACCCAGCGACAAAAAGAGCAGGAGCGCGAAAAATCCGAAGCGGAGATGTTTCTGGCCCTCGCTGCGACCCTCCTGCGCGAACTCCGGACTCGGTCCGCGATCACTCTGTGAACCGGATGAAGGTGATGGTGAGTCCGTCATTCTGTCAGCGCAATCGGCAACATGTTGCGTCCCCTCAAAAGTTCTTCCCAGACTCGACGGTCGATGCCCTCGTCACCCGACGAGAGCGGACCGGGCATCGTGATCGTCTTCGAACCCACCCACTCTACCCAATCAGCCTGTGCATTCATTCGAGACAGGGTGGCGACGGCATCCACCGCAGCGACATAGTCGAAGTCTAGATCCCCAAAACCAGGCAGTGTTTTCAATGACTCTCCTGCGATCCCTCGAACCGCCGCATAGCGGTCGGCGAGCATCTCGGCCAGATAGGGAGCCATCCAGTCGCTCCCAGAAGCCTCGCGTGCCGGTTCCCAACCCATATACCAGCTCGCAAGCGCGCGAACACCCGCATCTCCGGTCGCCAGCCAGCGGGGGCCCGCAGCGACCGTCCTGAGGCTTTCGCCTAACACGACGGGCTTCATTCCATAGTCTTCGACCAGCTGAGCCTGGGTCCATGCAAGCGTCTTGTCCAGGTGACAGGTATTGCACGCGGTCGGCCGCCCGGTCTTGCGTTCTGATAGCGGACTCGGACTACTGATCCGATGACTTCGAATTCCCTTCAAGAGTCCATACGTCGTATAAGGCATATGACAGCTCACACATCGACTCGCCTCTGAATCGGCGGCATGGCGAGTATGCTCCGTGACGTCACCCTGATAGTCGACATGACACTCTTGGCACGACGCATCGCTCGTTACATCCGATCGGAGTTGCCCGGCGCGATCCTCGTAGTCATGGAGCGAGTGGCACGACAGGCACGAAAATTCACCACCCTTGAAGCAAGCCGACGACTGGACATCGTTCAGTTCGCGCCCTGTGACGCGAACGACACCATCGGCCCAGAAGCGGTCGCGCAAGAAGCGCGGGCCTTCCGCTCGCACGTGCTCGGCAATCACCTGACGCTGTTCCCGTTTGCGACTGTCCGGGTGGAGGACCAGTCGGCCGTGAGATTCGAGTTCGTCGCCGGGAAGAAAGTCGTTCCAATGCCCACCCCACTGATCGGTTTCGGCATAGGACAGGATCGAGTGACAACGCCCGCAGAGATCGGCCGACCGGGCAGCCGAGAGTCGCCTCGGATTGACGATATTCGGATCGGCTTTGCCGCGCTGCAGGCGCCGCGCCAGTGGCGATCGATTCGCGGCAACGTGCGGACCCGCCGGCCCATGACAGGCCTCGCAAGCGATTCCGAATTCGGTGACCTGCGTGTCGCTGGAATCCCCCTGCTTCTTGGCCAGGCGAGGACGACCCGCCGTACTATGGCATTCGATACAGACTTCGTTCCAATACACGAGACCAAAGGGATCATCGGGTGGGGAGAGGAACGCATTCGTCCGAGGGACCCACCTTTTCTGAGCCACGAGATAGGTAAAGGGCAGATTCACCAATTCACCATGCTCGCCGTTCTGAATCCAGAGGATCTGGTGGTTGTGTGAGCCGGTCGTCATCACGATCCGCGCCTCGCGCCCGGGGACTCCCGGAATCCCGCTCAGCGCGGTCACCCAATACTCCCCGTCGCGCTCACTCAGCCGATACCGTTCGAGTCGACGCGCACCGCCCGGCTGCCTAGGGGGCGCCATCCATGACAATTCGACATCATCAAAATCACCGACCATCGAGCTCGGCGAAGCCACCTGGGTCATCGTTCGATGATAGGAATCGTGCCAGGCTTGATAGGCTCCCGGATGACAGCTGCGGCAGTCGCGGGAAGAAACGTAGTCGCCGTCGGACTTCTTCTTCGGAACCGAGTTTTCGACTTCGAGGCGAGACTGATGATCTTCGTAGGGTCCCTCATACCATGCGAGGGTTCGCCAGACGCCGACCGCGACTAACAACACGAACATCGCCCCAGCGATTGCCCACTCGACTCGACCCATAACGGATGCTCCTGACGACAACTCGCCGAAAACAAGACGGATAAATCCACTGGGCCTCTGGAACGACCGCTGGAATTCCGACCTGGCTCATCATACCACCGTGGTTGCCGCGAATCGCAAGGATCCGCATCTCAACTCCCGATCTGCCGATCGCTTGCCGACGGTCCAATATTCAGGATTTGGGGATGGCGGATTCTAGCTCGCGTCGAGCTTCTGCTGCCCGAGCGTGAATCTAACGTGCGCCCCGGTCTCGCAGTCCGTGTCGAACCAGATCCTTCCGGCGTGACGATCGATGACCTTTCGGCAGATCGACAGACCGATTCCGCAGCCCTCGAATTTCGAAGAGGAATGCAGCCGACGAAAGGGCTCGAACACTTCCTCGGCCCGCTTGGGATCCACGCCGATTCCGTTATCACGCATACCGAAGACGACTTCTCCATCGACCGCTCCGCGGTGACATGGATTCTTGGCGACTCCGCGGTCATGAATTTGGCGGCATTTCCGAAGAGATTCTGGAATAGCTGAATCAGAAGCTCTCTGTCGCCAACGACGGCGCGAGAGTCGGCCGAAGCGATGGCGGCCAGCCCAGCGGCACCGGCATTTTGGAAATGCGCGAGTTCGTCGTCGCCCCAGAGATGACTCTCCGCCAGCACTTCGGTCCCACCGCCAATCGCCGTAAAATCATCGAGCGCCCAGATCGTCGAAACGCTGATCGCGGAGCGCGGCCGCGCCAGGGTATAGAAAGGATCATCCGAATGGAGGGGCTGCGGGGTTTCGCCGGGGTGAATGCAGATCGCCTAGCTGGCGGTCAGCAGGTAGCCGGGCCGGAGCAAGCGGTCGAGAAGGTCGAGCACCACGGGATGCTCCGCCGAGCGTTCGAATTCGCGCCCCCGCCCGACCAGTGAATAGACGCGCTGCGTACTCTCCCCTTCAAAGTTGTTGCGCCCTGACATTCCCAGGTCGAGATAGGGCTGCAGCGCAGCACGTTTCGCATCGATCTCCGCCGCGTCGAGCACGTCGCGGATGATGACATAACCCTGGCGGTGATAGGTCTCGAGAAGAGAGTCGGTCGATTCCATACCAGACTCCTCTAGGGAAGGCAGACCTTGGGCAGCGGCAGACGATAGAGAGCGGCCGCGTTCTCGTGGGTGATCATCCGAATCTCTTCGACCGGCAGGTCGCCAATCACGTCTTCGATCACTTGCTGTGTATCGGGCCAGGTACCGTCGCCATGGGGATAGTCCGACTCGAAGAGAATATTCTCGACGCCGATTGCGTAGCGGGTCGAAATCGTCGAAGGATCATCGATCATGCAGAACCAGAAATTTCGCCTCAGCACGTCGGAGGGTGAGTTCTTCTCGTCGGGCCATCCCGATCCATAACCCGAGCGTGCCATGAGGTTGTCGACACGGTCGATCAGGCCAGCGACCCAGGCGATTCCCCCCTCGGACATCGCAATCTTGAGCTCCGGATAGCGGACCGGCCAGCCGCTCCACAGCCATTCCGCGCATGAATCGAAGGCCATCGACTGAAAGAGTGTCGAACCGAGCTCGAGCATCGGGGCACCCGGCGGCATCGAAGCGAACCCGGACGATCCGACGTGGAGATTGAGAACGGTTCCGGTCTCGGCACATGCGCGAATGATCGGGTCCCAATGCGGGTCGAAAACCGACGGCAACCCCTGCTTGTGCGGCTGTTCGGGAAGCGTGACCGCGGTGAATCCGCGCTTCGCATTGCGGCGGATTTCCGTCGCGCCCTTTTCCGCGTCGGTCAGGAACGTGATGCCCAATGGAACGATTCGATCCGGATAGGGCGAATGCCATTCCTCGAAGAGCCAGTCATTCCACGCCCGCACGCAGGCGAGACCCAATTCGGGATCCTTGGCTTCGGAGAAGAGTGTCCCGCCGAATCCGGTGACCCCGGAAGGGAAATTGACCGAGCCCCAGATCCCGCCGATGTCCATGTCCTTGATGCGGTCTTCGATCTTCCAACATCCCGGGCGAATTTCAGAGAAGCGCGCCGGCTCGAGACGATGATCCTCCTTGGGTCGCCCCGCGACACACATGAAACCGACCTGGTAGTAGGGCGTGTCTTCGAAGGACCAGACTTCGAAGCCCTCCTCGGTCTCGATGACCGCCGGCGCGCGATCTTCGAATTTTCGCGGCAGGCGTCCAACGAAAGTATCGGGCGGCTCGACGAGATGATCGTCGACCGAAATAAAGGTGTATTTCACTTCGCGCGGTTCCGGATCCGCGAGCAGCGGTTTCGTCGCCGGCCGCCGAATCCCGAGCTTGACTACACGTGCCATATCGAATCCTCCAGAGAGAAAAGCTAACTCCATGCGACCGGTCTGCGCCACGAATTTCGCACTTCCGATTCTGATAGCATCTCGATTCACATGACGAGGCCTTGTGTGCTCGAGGAAGCCCCATGATCGATCGCTCCGACCTGTTCGCGCCGAGTTCGCTTGGCAAGGACCTGCATCCGCTTCCGGCGCATCCTGCCGGCCTCGAATGGCCGACCGAACAATGGCCGCGCGCGGAGGCCACTCCCGACACGATCGCCCGGGCAGATTCACTCTTCGCCCTCGAGCCCGATCAGGGCGTGACCTACGCGCTGCTCGTCATCCGAGAGGGCAGGCTGATCTATGAGCGCTATGACGCCGGTGCCAATCCGATCTACATGCAATATTCGTGGTCGATGGCCAAGAGCGTCGTGCATGCGCTCGTCGGCATTCTCGTCGGACAGGGCAAAATCGATCTCTACGAACCGGTCGCGGTTCCAGAATGGCAGGCACCGGACGATCCCCGCCGGCAGATCACACTGGATCAGCTTCTGCGTATGTCCAGCGGTCTGTCGTTCACTGAAGACTATGTCGACGGCGAAGCGTCCGACGTGATCGCCATGCTCATGTTCGACGGGCGAGACGACACAGGCGCCTATGCCGCGAACAAGTCTGCCCTTCACGCACCCGACGATCAGTGGTCCTATTCGAGTGGCACGACGAAGTTCATCTGCCGGATTCTCCGCGATCTCGTCGGGAACGGACCGACCGGCATGAACGCCTTCATGGAGAAGTACCTGTTTCGCCCGATCGGCATGCGCACGCCAACGCCACGCTACGACACTTCGGGAACTTTTGTCGGCTCCTCGTTTCTCTTCGCCATCCCCCAGGACTTCGCTCGTTTTGGATATCTCTATCTGCGAGACGGCGTCTGGGACGGTCAGCGAATTCTCCCGGAAGGTTGGGTCGACTACGCGAGAACGCTGACCTACGAGGACGAAGAACAAGCCTACGGCGCACATTGGTGGCTACGGCCCAATTCCAACTGGTTCATGGCCAGTGGATACGACGGCCAACGAATTCTCATCGCTCCGGACAAGGACACGATGGTCGTGCGATGTGGCCGAACCAACGTCGACGCGATCGCGCCGATCTGGAATCGATTGAACGAGTTGGTGGAAGAACTCGAGTGACCACGGCCGTCGACCCGCTCCCGGTCATCGACATGACCCCGCTCTTCGATTCGAGCGACAGGGCGAGTCATCAGCGGGTGGCCGACGAGATTGGGAGCGCTTGCCGATCGCGGGGCTTCTTCTACGTCGTGGGTCATGGCATGCCAGCCTCGACACTCGAGGGGCTCGACGCCGCGAGCCGGCGCTTCTTCGCCTTGTCCGAAGAGGAGAAGAATCACATCGCCATGCGCCATGGCGGTCGCGCCTGGCGAGGCTACTTCCCGGTCGGTGGTGAACTCACGTCCGGGGAGCCCGATCAAAAGGAAGGGCTCTACTTCGGAACCGAATTGCCGATCGATGATCCGCGAGTCATTGCCGAGACTCCGCTCCATGGTCCCAATCTCTGGCCCGAGGCCGTTCCTGAGCTGCGGGGGCTCGTTCTCGACTATATGCGTGAGGCGACGCGTGCGGCTCAGGCCCTGCTTCGGGGAATCGCGCTCAGTCTCGACCTCGAGGCCGACTATTTCGTGAAGACCTACACGGGAGAACCGACGGTGTTGTTCCGCATCTTCCACTATCCCGAAAGCCCCGGACACGGCTGGGGCGTGGGCGAACACACGGACTATGGGCTGCTCACCCTGCTCGCTCAGGATCGCCACGCGGGGCTACAGGTTGAGTCGGGCGGAGACTGGGTCGATGCGCCGCCCATCGAGGGGGCGATCGTCTGCAACATCGGAGACATGCTCGATCGCTTGACCGGGGGCTGGTACCGCTCGACCGCACATCGGGTGCGGAATTCGAGTGGCCATGGACGGTTGTCGTTCCCGCTCTTCTTCGATCCGAACTTCGATGCGGAGTTGAGAGCGCTTCCGGCGGTCGCCCGCCGAGGTGCCCTGCGCGACGAGAAGCCGCGCTGGGACGCCGCGGATCTGCAGACCCTCCACGGGACCTATGGCGAATATCTGATCGGAAAGGTCTCGAGGGTTTTTCCAGATCTCGCAAATCGGCTGCCCGGAGTCCAAGGGTCGAGGATGGGCGGCTAGAGGTCTCTCGAAACGTCAAAATTGTCGTTTATATTCAGCCACTTGAAGAATATTCGGACATTCCGCACTGCGTAGGGTGGCGGCTACCTTCGACCCCGATCCGTGAATCGCGACCGGCCCGTCGATGCCGTCGACTCAAGGCTCATTGCCGAGCACCGATTCATAGGGGGGAGGCGCAGCATGTCTACGGACCGCTCCATCCGACCCACCAGGCACCATCCCGAAACCGAAGTGCTGACCCGTGGATACGATCCGCGGCTATCGGTCGGCTCGGTGCGGCCCGCTGTCTTCCGAAGCTCGACCTATGTCTTCTCGAGCCCGGAATCGGCGGAGCGCGCCTTCCGCGTGGCGTTGGGCAAGGACCAGGCCACGGGTGATGAAGACGTCGAGCTGATCTACTCCCGACTCTCCCATCCGAACGCTGAAATCCTCGAAGATCAGATCGTTCCCCTCGATGCCGGAGCGGAGGGCGCCGTGGTCTTCAACAGCGGCATGGCCGCGATCACGACCGTACTCCAGACGCTTTGCCGCCCCGGCAGCGGCGTCGTTCACACCGTCCCCGTCTATGGCGGCACCCACCAGTTGCTCTACGAATTGCTCGTGCCCTGGGGCATCAAGGCGGTGCCGGTTCCCGCCGGCGATGGTCCCGCGCTCGCTCGCGCGATTCGAGAAACTCCGGATCTTCGAGTCGTGCTGATCGAAACCCCCGCGAACCCCACGCTGCGCATGACGGACATCGCCGCGGCTGTTTCGGCCGGCCGCGAACGAAAGGATCCGCCACGAATCGTGATCGACAACACCTTTCTCGGGCCGGTCTTCCAACATCCACTCGAATTGGGTGCTGACGTCTGCGTCTACTCCGCGACGAAGTACCTGGCGGGATTCTCGGATATGTTAGGCGGGGTCGCGACCGCCAGAGACCCCGCATTGATCGCGCAATTCAAGGGCACGCGCGCGCTGCTGGGGAATATCCTCCAGCCGGACGAGTCCTGGCTTCTGGATAGTCGGCTGCCCACCCTCTCCCTGCGGATGCGACATCAGAGTCAGAATGCGACCCAGATCGTGGAAGCACTCGTGGAGCATCCCGCCATCGAAAACCTCCACTACCCGATGTTCATCGATGAATCCGACCAGCAGCGAATCTTCGAAAGCCAATGCGATCACCCGGGTGCCGTTTTCTCGCTCGAAATCGTCGGCGGAAAGAAGGCCGCGTTCGATTTCCTGCGCCATCTCCAGATCGCCAGGAACGCAGTCAGCCTGGGCGGCATGGAATCCCTTGCCTGTCACCCGGCGACGACCACCCATTCGGAAATGAGTGAAGTCGAACTCGCGAACGCTGGCGTGACGGATGGACTGGTCCGAATCTCGGTCGGGATCGAGGATTGGCGCGATCTCCTGAACGACTTCCAGGCCGCGCTCGACCTGATCTGAGGAAAGCCTCGAGGAAGCCACACCGGGCGAATGCGGGGCGTTCGCCCTCTACTCGCACCCAGAGACCTCCCTCGCCTGCCAGACGCCTCCAGAGCCATCCGCTGGCCAGCAGGCACGTTCCCAGATCCAGCAGGGAACCCTGCCGGAGAAGAACGAATATGGCCAGGGAATTCTCTACGTAAAGGCCCCGAGGCCGCATCTAGAGCAGTATGACCGTTTATCCGTGATATCCGTGAAGATCGAACCGGACGAGGGCGATCTGCCCTGGAACGCCTCGACGATCAGCCGCTTGCGCAAGAGTTTCCTGCGAACCCTGAACGCCAATCTCGAACCGCAATCCACCTGGCACATGACTGAAGAAGAAAGGCCTGGCGTCCTCGGAATGCGAGTCAGTGCTCGCGAGCTGAATGTCGCCGACGGGCTACCGCACTTCAGCGCCTCACCCTCTTCCCGCAAGCGGACCCACGACAAGACGACGCTCGTGATGGAACTCTACGACTCGGCCACCGGCGAAGTGCTGGTCCAGTTCATCCAGCCTCGAAGCCTGCCTACACAGGTCGTCGGTGGCACCCGATCTCGATTGGACAGACTCCGCGTCTACTACAGTCGATTCGCCGATTCGATGGGCGATTCACTCGCCGAGCTCGGTCGTGCCGGCGAAACCGTGCGCGCGGATGTCGACATCCGCCCCACACGTTAGGCGAGCCTCCATCGCGCACGAGATCGATCGGTGACTTCCCTTCATCGGCACAACGGCTATGGTTCGCCGACATGAGTCGATCCACGCGTTCATGGTTGTCCCGCCGGATGGCTGCAGGGCGCTCGCGACGCAGACACCAGTTGTTGCGCGTACGGTTGCGCCTCCAGCGAGCCGGGTGGGCGATCCTGAGAACCGTACTCACGATGGCGCTGCCCTTCTTTCTACTCGTGACTGGATCGGTTCTCTCTCATCGGGTCCTCGCGACTCCGGGCTGGGTTTCGACGCAGATTGGCTGCGTGATCGCAACGATCTGTGTCGCGCTACTGGGTGCGAGACTCTGGCGTCGGTGGACGGGCAGAGATCGACTTCGAGAAATATCCCGAAACGTCGCGCTCCCAGTGGTCCTGCTTTTCGTCATCTACTCGCTCGGATGGGTCACCAGCCCAGAGGCCAAGTCCCCGGAGATTCGCGATCTCCATCCGACCCTTCGGCTCGCTATCGGCACGGCGACGCTGACCGATCCCCATGTCGTCGTGACCGAGATCTCGAGAAATCGAGCGGACTACACGCGGATGGGCCTAACACCGATCTCGAACTCGAACTCGCTTCATTTTGAACAGACGGACGGATGGACCCATGCCGTCGACCTTCGAACTCGGGGCCGGAGCGAGGTTCGAAATCGACTTTCGCAACTCTACTTTCGCGCGATGGGCCTTCGAGCACTGCGACACGGCGGGACCGGCGACCACCTTCATGTTGGCCTGCCAAGACCGTGGAGATAGCCGAAGCGTTCACTACTATCGCGATCGAGGAGACGGAAATGAAGACCCTGATCGAGAATTACGAGAGCTTCCCCGGCGCTCATTGTGGCAGCGTCGCGATGCGAGGCCTCCTGAACCACTATTGTGGTCTCGCTCTCCCCGAAGCCGCCGTCTTTGGTCTCGGCTCGGGCGCTGCGAGCGTCTACATCGCCGGACCGGCGATGAATCCTGCCGCGATGCTCGTCGGCAGAAGGTTGAGCATGGAGCAGGATCTCGCCACGAATTTGCAGATCGACTACAGCGAGCGTCCGGAACCCGATGACGACGTGGCCTGGCAAGTCGTTCGCGAGGAGGTCCTGGCTGGAAACCCGACGATGCTCTCCGGCGACATCTTGTACCTCGACTACCGCGAATTCAAAGTCAACTTTCCCGGCCATCGCTTCGTTCTACTCGGCTTCGACGACGATACCCAGAAGGTCTCCATCGCCGATCGAATCCGGCCCGAACCCGAAATCTGTTCCTACGGTGCGCTCTTCAAGAGCCGGAACCCGCCAGTCGGAATGTCGACCAAGAATCTCTGGGGTCGCTTTCAGGACAAAACGGTCGGCCGACCATTGGTCGATGCGACGAAGCGGGCGATCGCACTCTGCGCGGAATCGATGCTCGACGAGTCGCCGCCCGCGGAGGAAACCGAGGGTGACGGCGGAGTTGTCATGCGAACTGGCATTCAAGCGATTCGCATATTCGCGGAAGATGTTTCGGAGTGGTCCAATCGGGAAGACGCCGCCTGGATCGCCGGCTACAACGCGAGCTGCATCGAAAAGTTTGGCAACGGTGGTGGGAATTTTCGCCGCCTCTACTCTGGTTTTCTTTCCTGGGCCCGCGAGCTCGATCCTCGGCTCGTCCCCGAATCGGCGCCCACCCGAGCGCTCGAGGCCGCGGACGCCTGGACAGAAGTCAGCAACGCGCTCTTCGCGGCATCGAGAGACGAATCGAACGAGAAGCATTGGAACGATGCCGCTGGTCACGCCAGGCGCGTCGCAGATCTCGAAGATCGACTCTTCCACACACTCGCCGACGCCGGCGGCTGAGCCTGCATCGCACCGGAGCCGATTCCCGATCTCGATGAGCATTCCCATCGTCACTGAAAAGCCGTCCAAGAGTTGCGCGTGTACAGGCGTACGTTGGTGTGCCCATTGTCGGGATCCACAAGTCCGGCGAGCGCATGGCATGGACGACCCTGTCCGGGTACCAGACCGGCTGACGAAACGCCCCGTCCCGAACGCGCCGAAACTGGCGGCAACGCTCGTCTGTGAAGACCAGGGGGGAATTTTCAGTTTCGACCTCGACTCGCAATCGGTACCTGGATGTCCGCATTTTCGAGGCGTCCGTGTTTTTCGGGACTTTCTCTCCACGTCTGCGGCCGACGACCTGATTCGAGAAATCGAACAGACGCGATTCGACAAGGCACAGAGCGGGAAGCTGAAACAACACTACGGGCCGAAAATCAACTTCAACAAGAAGAAGATGAACGCAGACGGCTTTCTCGGACTGCCAGGGTTTGCGGCGCCGATCGAGGCAGAACTGCGCAGACTCGCAATGGAGGATTCCACGATGCCGCGCTCTTGCGCGGACGATGAGCGCCTCGCGCGGGCGATCGATTCTTTCGAGACAACCGATGTCTTCGTGCTGCGATATCGCGATCGTGACGCCTCCAATCTCGACTTCCACCGCGACGATATCTTTGCCTACAGCGAGCTGATCCTCGACCTTTCGCTGGAATCGGACTCGATGCTCACCTTCTTCAGGGTGAGCCCGAGCGAAAGCGGGCGGCAGGTCGAGGAATGTGTTCGCGTTCCCCTCCCCGCACGATCGCTCGTCGCGATCTACGGATCTGCCCGTTTCGATTGGGAACACGCCATTCTCGCCTACGACATCGTCGGCCAGCGAACCAGCATTACCTTTCGAACGCTTCAGGAAG
>CAWLAJ010000075.1:0-15913 GCA_963854795.1 Deltaproteobacteria bacterium UBA4427
GGGACAATGTGGAGATGACGGTGGAGTTGATCACTCCGATCGCGATGACGAAGGAGCTTCGTTTTGCGATTCGCGAGGGTGGCCGAACGGTGGGTTCGGGCGTCGTCTCGGACGTGATCGAGTAGAGGAGCGGCTCGTAAAGACTTGGACTGAGTGTGTAGGGCCGTAGCACAATTGGTAGTGCATCGGACTCCAAATCCGGGGGTTGGGGGTTCAAGTCCCTCCGGCCCTGCCAACTCGGCCGACGAGAAGAGGGTTCGGTAGGACGGATCGGTGAACTGGGCGGAATGAGAGAATGGAAGGTTCGAGAGTGGGGTGCCTATGACTGAAAAATCGACGAACTTGATCACGCGAACTCGCCAATACGTCGGAGAAGTTCAAGGTGAATTCAACAAGATCACCTGGCCACCACAGACGGAAACTCTGAACGGAACCGTGTCGGTCTTGATCATCGTTTTTCTCGTTGCAACTTTTCTGGGCATCGTCGACTTTGGCTTGAGTCGCGTGATGCGAATGGTGCTCGGCTGATGGACACAGCAATCGGAACAGAAGCAGACGTCGAGACCGCGACGGAGACGAAAGACGCGACCTCTCCGGAGAGTTCCTCGAACAAGAAGTGGTACATCGTCCACACTTATTCGGGACAGGAGACTCGAGCTAAGAAGGCGCTGCTCGAGCGAGCGAAGACGATGGGCTTCGAGAAGGAATTCGACGAGGTTCTCGTACCAGAAGAGAGTGTCATCGAGATGGTGAACGGGAAGAAGCGGACTTCGAAGCGGAAGTTCTTTCCCGGCTACATCATGGTGCATATGGAGTTGAACGACGAGACGTGGCATGTCGTCAAGGGAACGCCAAAGATCACCGGTTTCGTTGGAAATGCAACGTATCCGCCAGCGATCTCCGATGAGGAAGTCGCACGGATGACCCAACGGATCAAGGAGGGGGCTGCCAAGCCAAAGCCTCTGATCAATTTCGACGAGGGCGAGAATGTAAGGGTCATTACGGGGCCTTTCGCGAACTTCCAGGGTTTCGTCGACGAAGTGATGGAGGACAAGGAAAAGCTCCGTGTGATGGTCCAGGTCTTCGGGCGCGCGACGCCCGTGGTTCTTGGGTACTCGAATGTGGAGAAGGCCTAGTTTTTTTTGATTCGGAAATCGTCGCTGCAAGCGGTGAATTCCTTGGCTGAGGGCTCTTGTTTCGGCAACGAGCTTTCCAGCGCAAGCCGGATGTTGAAGTTGTGCGGGCGGGCAGGTGTTCGTTCGGGGTAAGCCAGAAGCGAGCGGGAGGTGGGCACGGGCAAGATCGCCCGGGGTCGACCGCGGACCGCCAGTGGTAGGAGATTGAGATCGTGGCGAAAAAAGTAATGGCAGTCGTGAAACTGCAATGCCCAGCTGGGGCTGCGAATCCCGCACCTCCAGTCGGACCGGCATTGGGTCAGCACGGCGTGAATATCATGGAGTTCTGCAAGGCGTTCAACGCTAAGACGCAGGACAAGGGCGGCTTGATCATCCCGGCGGAAATCACGATCTACCAGGATCGCAGCTTCACGTTCATTCTGAAGTCCCCTCCGGCAGCCGTGCTCCTCAAGAAGGCGGCCAAGATCAAGAGTGGGTCCGGCGAGCCGAACCGGAAGAAGGTCGGAACCGTGACGCAGTCACAGTTGGCCGAAATCGTCGAAATGAAGAAGGAAGACCTGAACGCCTTCGACCTCGAACAGGCCAAGAAGATCATCGCGGGCACAGCGCGATCGATGGGCCTCGAAGTCGTGGAGGGCTGAGCGAGATGCCGAGACAAAGCAAGCGCTTTCGCGAAGCCCAGGACGGTGTCGATCCGAACAAGCTCTACTCGTTAGAGGATGCGCTGAAGCAATTGAAAGACGCACCGGCAGCGAAATTCGATGAGACCGTCGATATCGCCATCAATCTCGGCGTCGATCCGAAACACGCGGATCAGATGATTCGCGGCGCGATCGTCCTACCCAATGGAGTAGGCCGTTCGACCCGCGTGCTCGTCTTTGCCAAAGGCGACAAAGAGAAAGAGGCGCTCGACGCTGGTGCCGATCACGTGGGTGCCGATGAACTGGCCAAGAAGATCCAGGACGAGGGCTGGTTCGACTTCGACCGAGTCATTGCGACGCCCGACATGATGGGCATCGTCGGTCGACTCGGGCGCGTCCTCGGACCTCGTGGCCTGATGCCAAATCCGAAGCTCGGGACCGTAACGCCTAACGTCGGAGAAGCGGTCCGTGATCAGAAAGCTGGAAAGGTCGAATATCGAGTCGATAAGGCCGGCATCGTTCACTGTGGAATCGGCAAGGTGTCCTTCGATTCAGACAAGCTCTGGGAAAATGCGTCGGCATTGATCGACGTCATCATGAAGGCCAAGCCCGCGTCGACCAAGGGCATCTATGTCAAGAAAATCGCCGTGTCTTCCACGATGGGGCCGGGAATCAAAGTCGATCCGGGCTCTCCACTCAAGGAGGCCCAGGGGTAGCGAAATGTTGACTCGAGAACAGAAGGAAGAGCAGGTCGCAGAGCTGCACGACAAGTTCGAGCGAGCGACGAGCGTATTCGTCGCAGACTACAGCGGTCTTGGCGTGACCCAAATCGAGGATCTTCGCGGTGGTCTGCGAAAGGCCGAGGCCAGCGAGAGTGAATTTCGCATCGCGAAGAATTCGGTCTTGCGGCTTGCGGCTTCGGGCGGGCCAGTCGAGGGCTTGAAGGATCACTTTCGTGGAACGACGTCGATCGCGATGTCCTTCGGTGATCCCGTGGCTCTGGCGAAGACCCTCGTGGACTACGCCAAGGAAAATGAGGCTTTCGAGATTCGCGGTGGGTTGCTGGATGGGCAAGTGCTCGAGCTGGCACAGATCTCGAACCTCGCGACGTTGCCGTCGCTCGATGAATTGCGCGGAAAGATCGTGGGTCTCTTGCAGGCCCCGGCCGGAAAGATCGCGCGTCTGTTGAACGAGCCCGCTGGGCAAATGGCCCGGCTCGTGGCAGCGCGGAAGACGGCACTCGACGGGGGTGGGGAGTCACTCCGGACGCCTCGGGCAGAGAGTCCGGGCATCTCGAGAATTTAGTGGGCTTCAAAAGAGCAGAATTTTAATGACCGGGCGGGAGGGTGCTCTGCACTCGCTAGGACCGCCCCAATAGAAGAAGGAAGAACAACAATGGCAGACCTCAATGAAATCGTGGACACACTGTCCGGCTTGACCGTGATGGAAGCGGCCGAACTCGCAACGCTCTTGGAAGACAAGTGGGGCGTATCAGCGGCTGCTCCTGTTGCCGTCGCAGTCGCGGCCGGTGCGGCCGGTGGAGAAGCCGCCGTCGAGGCCAAGGACGAGTTCGACGTCATCCTGACGTCCTTTGGTGACAAGAAGATCCAGGTCATCAAAGAGATTCGCGCCATCACGGGCCTTGGTCTCAAAGAGGCGAAGGGACTGGTCGAGGGTGTGCCGAAAGCGATCAAGGAAGCCGCGACGAAAGACGAGGCTGCCGAGATTCAGAAGAAGATCGAGGAAGCGGGCGGCCAAGTCGACGTCAAGTAGTTCGATGGGAACGGAATCCGGTGGTCATGCCTCCTGTCCTCTGCTCTTGACCGGCAGAGAGTGGGACGATCATCGCTTCCGTGGCAGTGCCAGTTTCTACGCTCGGGCGCTGTTGTTTCGTGTGTCATCTAGTCAGGTCAAATGTCGTCGTGTGATTCGGACGGATCGGGCGAATTGATGATTGATTTTCAATTCGTCAACCCGAACGGCCAGCCACGACGCGGGAGGGTGTGATTACTCGTGCCTGAAGCCAATTTCTCCGATTTCGCCCCGAGAGTCCGAAAATCCTTTTCGAGAATTCCCCGGATCATCGACATCCCGAATCTTCTCGAAATCCAGAAGCTGTCCTTCGAGCGCTTTCTCCAGACCGGTATCGAGATGGAAAAGCGCGACAACGTTGGGCTGCAAGCCGTCTTCAACTCGGTTTTCCCGATTCGTGATTTCAACGACACGGCCTCGCTGGAGTTTGTCGGCTACGCCCTGGAACAGCCGAAATACGACGTCCAGGAATGTCTGCAGCGTGGGATGACCTATGCCGCACCGTTCAAGGTCACGATCCGGCTCGTCGCCTGGGACGAGGCGGACGGATCCCAGACGATTCGGGACGTGAAGGAGCAAGAGGTCTATTTCGGAGAAATTCCGATAATGACCGACAACGGCACCTTCATCATCAACGGAACGGAGCGCGTCATCGTTTCGCAGCTCCACCGGTCCCCGGGCATTTTCTACGACACCTCGATTTCGACGACTGTGAGCGCTGCGGGAAAGAAGCTCTTCTCGTGCCGAGTCATCCCCTACCGCGGTTCGTGGCTCGATATCGAATATGACCACAAGGACATCGTTCACGCGCGGATCGATCGCCGTCGCAAGATTCAGGTGACCGTGCTTCTGAAGGCCCTGGGATATCAGCCCGAGGAGCTTCTGCAGCACTTCTACCCGATCGAAACCATCAAGCTCGATGGCCGCAAGATCATGAAGAAGTCTGAGCCGGAAAACCTGATTGGCCAGCGCTGTACGCGGGAGGTCAAGGGGGACGATGGCAAGGTCATCGTTCGCAAAGACAAGAAATTTACGAAGGCAGCCGCGCGCAAAATGCGTGCGGCAGGCATTGATTGGATTCAGGTCAGCCAGGAGGACCTGATTCGACTCGATGCTGTCAAGCGCGTCGCGCCAGTCGATATCGTCGACGAAGAAACGGGCGAAGTGATCGTCGAGTGCAATGAGGAGATTACCGAGGCTCACCTCGACGATCTCAGGAGTCGAGGAATTCTCGAATTTCCGCTGCTCTTCCTCGATCCGATCACGACAGGTACGGCCATTCGCGACACGCTGCTCGCTGACAAGACTCTTTCTCAGGATGAGGCGGTCATCGAAATCTACCGACGATTGCGGCCTGGCGATCCGCCGACCCTCGATACCGCGACCAATCTCTTCAACAACCTCTTTTTCAATGCTGAGCGCTACGACCTCTCGAAGGTCGGTCGACTGAAGCTCAACCACAAGCTCGAGTTCGACGGCGAGGAGCGGATCGACTTCTACCCGACTGGTGTCAACAACGCTTCAGAAGAGATCGCGCTGGGCGACCTGCCGACGCTTCGCCGAGACGACATTCTCGGTGCCGTCAAGTATCTCGTGGATCTGAAGAACGGGACGGACGCGACGAAGAAGGTCGACGACATCGATCACCTCGGCAATCGCCGAGTTCGCGTCGTTGGCGAACTGCTCGAGAACCAGTATCGGATCGGCCTGGTGCGCATGGAGCGGGCGATCAAGGAGCGCATGAGCCTCCAGGAGATCGAGACGCTGATGCCGCATGACCTGATCAACTCCAAGCCGGTTTCTGCCGTCGTGAAGGAGTTCTTCGGATCGAGCCAGCTTTCGCAGTTCATGGATCAGACGAACCCGCTTTCATCGGTGACTCACAAGCGGAGGCTGTCCGCGCTTGGGCCGGGCGGTCTGACGCGGGAGCGGGCTGGCTTCGAGGTTCGAGATGTCCATCCGACCCACTATGGGCGGATTTGTCCGATCGAGACGCCGGAAGGACCGAATATCGGTTTGATCGCGTCATTGTCGACCTTCGCGCGCGTGAACGACATGGGCTTCATCGAGACCCCGTATCGTGAAGTCGAAAATTCTCAGGTCACGAAGGGTGTGAAGTTCCTGACTGCGCTCGATGAAGAACGAATGGCCATCGCACAGGCGAACGCCATCCTCGATGACGAGGGTCGTTTTGTGAACGACCGGATTTCGGCTCGGAAGCAGGGCGAGTTCGAAATGATCCCGCCCGAGGAAGTGGACATGATGGACGTTTCGCCGAACCAATTGGTGTCGGTTGCCGCCTCGCTGATCCCCTTTCTCGAAAACGACGATGCCAATCGTGCGCTCATGGGTTCCAATATGATGCGTCAAGCGGTTCCCCTGTTGCGAACGGGCGCGCCGCTGATCGGAACGGGTATGGAAGCGGTCGTCGCGCGGGACTCCGGCGTGACAGTCGTCGCCAAGCGCGACGGCGTCGTCGAGTCGGTCGATGCGGGAAGAATCGTGTTGAAGCCCGATGAGGATGATGGAACGGGCTCGAACGTCGACATCATCAATCTGATCAAGTACCAGCGCTCGAACCAGAATACCTGCATCAATCAGCGGCCAATCGTCAAGTCGGGCGATCGCGTCAAGAAGGGGCAGGTCATTGCGGATGGTCCGGCGACGGATCATGGTGAGATGGCTCTCGGGGCAAACGTCATGGTGGCCTTCATGCCCTGGGGCGGATACAACTTCGAGGATTCGATTCTCATTTCCGAGCGCATCGTCAAGGACGATCACTTCACTTCGATTCATATTGAAGAGTTCGAATGCGTCGCCCGGGATACCAAACTCGGCAAAGAGGACATTACTCGCGACATTCCGAACGTCGGGGAGGACGCGCTGCGCGATCTCGACGAAGCCGGCATCGTTCGGATTGGCGCCGAAGTTCATCAGGACGACATCCTGGTCGGCAAGATCACGCCGAAGGGAGAGACCCAGCTCTCTCCGGAGGAGCGCCTTTTGCGCGCAATCTTCGGGGAAAAGGCGGGCGATGTCCGTGATACGTCGCTGCGAATACCCCCGGGCGTGACCGGCACGGTCATCGGCGCGCAGGTCTTCTCGCGCCGCGGAGTCGAGAAGGATGAACGGGCCAAGGCTCTCGAAGCTGCCGAGATCGAACGATTGCGCAAAGACCAGGAAGATGAGATCCGAATCATTCGGAAGAGCGCCTTCCGAAATGTTCATGACCTGGTGGTTGGGAAACGAGTCGCGAACCGGGTGGCCGACGAGCGGAAGGAAATCGAGTGGCTGCAGTCGGGCGACACGATCTCGGAAGAGGTGATTAGCCAGATTCCAGACCGTCGTTGGCGCGAGATCCAGGTGACAGACGCCAAGACCCAGGAGCGCGTCGACCGCATCTTCCATCACGTGGAAGAGCAGGCGATGATCATCAAGGCCGTCTTCGATGAGAAGATCGCTCGTCTGAAGAAAGGCGATGAACTTCCGCCCGGCGTCTTCAAAATGGTCAAGGTCTACATCGCAATCAAGAGAAAGCTGTCGGTCGGCGACAAAATGGCCGGTCGACACGGCAACAAGGGCGTCATCTCCCGAATTCTTCCAGAAGAAGACATGCCCTACATGCCCGATGGCCGACCCGTCGACATCGTCTTGAACCCGCTGGGTGTGCCTTCGCGCATGAACATCGGACAGATTCTCGAGACGCATCTTGGCTGGGCGGCGCATGGTCTCGGTCGGCAGATCGAGGATCTGATGGAACGCCAGGCCACGACGGACGAAATTCGCAAGAAGCTGCTCGAGATCTATGACGAGGATGAGATTTCGGAAACGATTAGCGGCGCATCGGAGGAGGCCATTCATTCGATGGCCAAGAACATTGGTCGCGGAATCCACATGGCTACGGCGGTTTTCGATGGCGCCAGCGAAGAGCAGGTCAAGCACGAGCTGGCGCGTGCAGAGCTGCCGACCTCGGGGCAGATCATTCTCTTCGACGGTCGCACCGGTGAACCCTTCGATCGTGATGTCACGATCGGGACGATCTACATGCTCAAGCTGCACCACCTTGCGGATGACAAGATGCATGCGCGTTCCATCGGGCCGTACAGCCTGGTGACCCAGCAACCGCTGGGCGGCAAGGCGCAATTCGGTGGGCAGCGCCTGGGCGAGATGGAGGTTTGGGCGCTCGAAGCGTATGGAGCGGCCTACGCGCTCCAGGAATTCCTGACGGTCAAGTCCGACGATGTACAAGGCCGAACGAGAATCTACGAGTCGATCGTGAAGGGTGAGAACGTTCTCGAGCCGGGATTGCCGGAGAGTTTCAACGTTCTCGTGAAAGAACTGCATGCGCTCGGTCTCGATATCGAGATGCGTGAAGACTCGTAGCCTTTGAACCTTGCAGGGTCGCCCATGAACGGGCGGCCCTGCATAGCAACACTCGCCAGAGGGGGAACGCCACCTTGCGTGATCTATACAATCTCTTTGAGAAGCCGAAGGATCCATTGGCTTTCAATTCGCTGCGAATTTCGCTGGCCTCGCCGGAGAAAATTCGCGAGTGGTCCTTTGGTGAGGTCAAGAAGCCAGAGACGATCAACTACCGGACGTTCAAGCCCGAGCGCGACGGACTCTTCTGCGCCAAGATTTTCGGCCCGGTCAAGGACTACGAATGCAATTGCGGCAAATACAAGCGCATGAAGCATCGCGGTGTCGTCTGCGAGAAGTGCGGCGTCGAAGTCATCCAGTCCAAAGTGCGCCGGGAGCGCATGGGCCACATTACTCTGGCGTCTCCAGTCGCTCACATCTGGTTCTTGAAGTCGCTTCCGTCGCGAATCGGAAATATCCTCGAGATCACGCTGCGCGATCTCGAGAAGATTCTCTACTTCGAAGCGCACGTCGTACTCGATCCGAAGGACACGGAACTCGAGAAGGGCGAACTCGTCACGGACGAACGCCTGATCGAGCTGAAGGAACAATACGGTCGTGATGCATTCCGGGTTGGAATCGGCGCCGAATCGGTTCGTCAGCTCTTGGCGGAGCTCGATATTCCGGGCGAGTGTCTTCGTCTTCGCGAGGAGATGCGCGAAGCGACGAGCGAGGCCAAGCGAAAGAAGATCGCCAAGCGGCTCAAGGTTCTAGACGCATTCAACGATTCTGAAGTGAATGCAGCTGAGTACATGGTGCTCGAAGTCGTGCCCGTGATTCCGCCCGATCTTCGACCGCTCGTTCCCCTCGATGGCGGGCGATTCGCGACCAGCGACCTCAACGATCTCTACCGACGAGTAATCAATCGCAATAATCGGTTGAAGCGCCTTCAGGAGTTGAACGCGCCCGAGGTCATCATTCGCAACGAAAAGCGGATGCTCCAAGAGGCCGTCGACGCACTGTTCGACAATGGTCGGCGTGGGCGGGTGATCACCGGTCCCAGCAAGCGACCCCTGAAGAGTCTCTCCGACATGCTGAAGGGTAAGGGCGGTCGGTTCCGACAGAATCTACTTGGCAAGCGCGTCGACTATTCGGGTCGCTCGGTCATCGTCGTCGGGCCTGAGCTCCGGCTGCACCAATGCGGCATTCCAAACCGCATGGCGCTCGAACTCTTCAAGCCTTTCATTTATTCGAAGCTCGAGCAACAGGGATTCGTGACGACGATCAAGGCAGCGCGCAAGATGGTCGAGCACGAGCGTCCTGAGGTCTGGGATATCCTGGCGGAGGTGATCAAGGAGCATCCGATCCTCTTGAACCGGGCTCCTACCCTTCATCGACTTGGCATGCAGGCTTTCGAGCCCATGCTGATCGAAGGCAAGGCGATTCAGCTCCATCCGCTGGTCTGTGCGGCCTTCAACGCGGACTTCGATGGCGATCAGATGGCGGTTCATGTCCCACTCTCGGTCGAAGCGCAGATCGAAGCTCGCGTCTTGATGATGTCGACGAACAACATCCTGAGTCCGGCAACGGGTCGTCCGGTCATCGGACCGACGCAGGATATCGTCCTCGGCGCCTACTACATGACGCGCGAGCGAGCCGGTGCTGTCGGTGAAGGTATGAAATTCGCTACGGAAGAGGAAGTCATCGTCGCGTATGGCGCTGGTGTGCTGGATATCCACGCTTCGATTGGCGTGCTCATCAATGATGAGATGCAGACGACCACGACGGGACGAGTGCTTCTCCATGAAGTCGTTCCGGATGAGATTCCATTTGAGTTCGTGAACCAGGTGATGGACAAGAAGGCGCTCGGTGAGCTGATCGATCAGTGCTATCGCCGGATGGGGACCAAGGCCACGGTTCTGCTCGCGGATCATATTCGGACGATCGGCTACCAGAACGCGACCCGTGCAGGGATTTCGATTTGTATCGACGACATGCGAATCCCGCCGGACAAGGAACGCTTCCTCGCAGACGCCACGAACGAAGTTGCCCAGATCCAGGAGCAATACCAGGAAGGTCTGATTACAGACGGTGAGCGTTATAACAAGGTGATTGATATCTGGGCGCAGGCGACCGAGCAGATCACCCAGCAAATGTTGGACGGGATCGCGACGGATACGGTGATCGACGACGAGGGCAACGAAACTCAGGTTCCGAGTTTCAACAACGTCTACATGATGGCGGATTCAGGGGCGCGCGGATCGGCTCAGCAGATGCGTCAGCTGGCCGGGATGCGAGGCCTGATGGCCAAGCCCTCCGGTGCCATCATCGAGACGCCGATCACGTCGAATTTCCGGGAGGGTCTTTCGGTCCTCCAATACTTCACCTCGACCCACGGTGCACGCAAGGGTCTTGCTGATACAGCGCTCAAGACGGCCAACTCTGGCTACCTGACTCGGCGTCTCGTGGATGTTTCGCAGGACGTCATCATTCGAGAACAGGATTGCGGGACGGACGATGCGCTCGAGACGTCGGCGCTCATCGAGGCTGGTGAGATCGTTGAGCCCCTGGGCGAGCGAATTCTTGGTCGCGTTGCTCTCGAAGACGTACTCGACCCGGTCGGCGGCGAGGTGCTCGCTGGGGCTGGCGAGGAGATTGACGAGGATCGTGTTCGCTCCATCGAGGATGCGGGCGTCGAGAGCGTCAAGATTCGCTCGGTGCTGACCTGTGCGAGTCGCTATGGCGTCTGTGTCAATTGTTATGGCCGCGATCTTTCGCGAGGCACCATGGTGAACCTCGGCGAAGCCGTCGGCGTCATCGCGGCGCAATCGATCGGCGAGCCCGGCACACAGCTCACGATGCGGACTTTCCATATCGGTGGCGCGGCGACGCGTCGTGCCGAGCAATCTCATGCTGAGGCCGCGAGCGAAGGAACGGTACGACTCCACAACATTCGATCCCTGACGTCCGCCGAAGGGGCCGAGACCGTTATGAGCCGGAACGGTGAGGTTGGCATCGTGGATGCGAGTGGGCGTGAAAAGGAACGCCATCCCGTCGTCTACGGCGCGACGCTTCGAGTCAGCGACGGTCAGACGGTTCGAGTCGGCGAAATCCTGCTCGACTGGGATCCCTTTGCGAGTCCGATTCTTTCGGAGCAGAGCGGGGCCGTCGTCTTCAAGGACATCATTGAGGGAGCGACCATGCAGGAGCAGGTCGATGACTTCACCGGGGTCTCCTCCAAGGTCATCATCGAGTCGAAGGATCCCGATCTTCGCCCAACGGTCTCGATTGCTGCGACCGACGGCGACGGCGAGACGAAGGCTCTGCTCCCCGTTGGTGCATATCTGTCGGTCACCGAAGGAGATGAGGTCACCGCAGGGCAAGTGGTTGCGAAGATTCCGCGGGAAGCGTCGAAGACGAAGGACATTACAGGTGGCTTGCCGCGTGTAGCCGAACTCTTCGAAGCTCGGAAACCGAAGGAATGTGCCGTCGTTTCCGAGATCGATGGCGTCGTTTCCTTCGGGCCGGACTCCCGCGGCAAGCGCCGAGTGATCGTCACGCCGGAGGATGGCGAGCCCGAGGAATTCCTGATTCCGAAGGGTAAGCACGTCAGCGTGCACGAAGGCGATCATGTGCGCGCAGGTGAGGCTCTCATGGATGGTTCTTCGAACCCCCACGACATTTTGAAGATCAAGGGTGAGAAGGAGCTTGCGAAATACCTGGTGGATGAGGTCCAGGAGGTCTACCGCCTCCAAGGAGTGAAGATCAACGACAAGCACATCGAGACGATCGTCCGCCAGATGGTCCGCAAGGTTCGCATCGTCGATCCAGGGGATTCGGATTGGCTGATCGGCGAGCAGGTCGAAAAGATGGCTTACCGCGAGCTCGTGGCCCGATTCGACGAAGAGGGCAAGATTCCACCGACCGCCGAAACCCAGCTCCTGGGAATTACGAAGGCCTCTCTATCGACGGAGTCCTTCATGTCGGCCGCATCCTTCCAGGAGACGACGAAGGTCCTCACGGAGGCGGCGATCTGGGGTAAGAAGGACTTCCTGCGTGGTCTCAAGGAGAACGTGATCATGGGCCGTCTGATCCCGGCCGGAACTGGAATGCCGCAATATCGCGACATCGGCATCGAAGTCGAAGTTCCGGAGGGGTTTGAGTTGGAGACAGCGACCAGTGGCAAGGTCAGCGAGGGAGAAGCATCCGAAGCCGCCTTCGGAAGCGACGTCTCCTCGGAGCCAGCACCACCCGTCGCCGGCCTCTTCGCCAGCGCGGCGGCTCCCGGGCCCGATCGGGGGTCCATGGGTAGCTGATTCCCTAGGGGAATCTGAATTTTCGCCCCCGTCGACGCGCGAGTCGGCGGGGGCATTTTCGTTTTGTGATTCCGGCTCGGCGGGCACGAGCGACGGGCGTTGACACCGCCCCGCAGGCCGCTAAATTGCGCGCGTTTCCGGAACCAGGGATTTCTTCAACCCCGCGGTTCGTTTCCAGAAAATGGAGAGGCAGCCCGAGCTTAGCTCCGGTCTCTTCATCCCTGCGAAACGGGACTTCGGGGTCGTGCTGTCTCTGGATTCCAAGTCAGAGAAATCGTCACTCAAAGAGATTCTAGAGAAGTACTAGAGAAGTAGGAGTCCCGTCGAGCCTTATGCCGACCATCCAACAGCTCATCCGAAAGGGCCGCAAGCCAAAGGCTTCGCGCTCGAAATCTCCCGACCTGACAAGCTGCCCGCAGCGACGGGGTGTTTGTCTTCGTGTATTTACGGCGACGCCCAAGAAGCCCAATTCGGCTCTTCGCAAGGTGGCACGTGTGCGCTTGACCAACGGCAACGAAGTCAATGCCTATATAGGTGGTGAAGGCCATACGTTGCAGGAGCATTCTGTTGTGCTCGTTCGGGGCGGTCGTGTGAAGGATCTTCCCGGCGTTCGGTATCACATCGTGCGCGGATCTCTGGACGCCACGGGTGTCGACGGACGAAACAAGAGTCGTTCGAAGTACGGTTCGAAGCGGCCCAAATAATTTCACGCGGAAAGAACCGATGATGCGAGTGCACATCGGTTCTTGCACGTTCGAGGCATTGCCTCGGAACACGACCAAACAATGATACGAAGCGCCGGCGTCGGCTGAAGCCAACCCGGTCTTGAAAGAAAAAGGACGCGTTCATGCCTAGACGGCGCGAGGTACAAAAGCGACAGACCGTCCCGGACTCCAAACACGGAGACCAGATGCTCGGTCGCTTCATCAACGTCATCATGCGCGACGGCAAGAAGAGCACCGCGGAGAACATCGTCTACGGAGCCTTCGCCGAGATCGAGAACAAGATGCGCAGCGATCCGTTGGCGATGTTTCGTCGCGCGCTCGACAACATCCGGCCCCGCGTCGAGGTCAAGAGTCGGAGGGTCGGTGGTGCGACGTATCAGGTGCCGATCGAGGTCTCACCCAACCGATCGACTTCACTGGCGATGCGCTGGCTCGCCGGATACTCGAAGACCCGGCCTGGGAAGAGCATGAAAGAGCGCCTGGCGAACGAGATTATTGATGCCGCGAATGAGCGCGGCGAAAGTGTAAAGAAGCGCGAAGACACGCATCGAATGGCTGAGGCAAACAAGGCGTTCGCGCATTATCGATGGTAGGCGGCTTTCATGCCTCGAACCGCGGAACTCGAAGACACACGCAATATCGGCATCATGGCTCATATCGATGCCGGCAAGACAACGACGACTGAGCGGATTCTTTTCTACACGGGCGTCAACTACAAAATTGGGGAGGTTCACGACGGGGCAGCAACGATGGACTGGATGCAGCAGGAGCAGGAGCGGGGTATCACGATTACCGCTGCGGCGACGACCTGCTGGTGGAAGGAACATCGCATCAACATCATCGACACGCCGGGGCATGTCGACTTCACAGTAGAAGTCGAACGATCGCTTCGCGTGTTGGACGGCGCGGTTGCCGTCTTCTGCGGTGTGGGTGGAGTCGAGCCTCAATCGGAAACGGTCTGGCGACAAGCGAACAAATACAATGTTCCGCGTGTTGCCTTTGTGAACAAAATGGATCGAATGGGTGCAAATTTCGCAAATGTGGTCTCGATGATCGAAGACCGTCTTGGAGCCCGGCCGCTGCCCATGCAGCTGCCGATCGGGTCGGAAGACGCATTCTCGGGTGTCGTCGACCTCGTCGAACGGAAGGCGCTCTACTGGGACGACGCTTCGTTGGGTGCGGAATACCGGACAGCAGAGATTCCCGGCGAGTTGGCCGAGGACGCCGAGCGCGCTCGTGAGCAACTCCTCGAACGCCTCGCCGACTTCGATGATGAAGTCATGGCGCGCTACCTCGATGGCGAAGACGCGTCCGTTGCCGACATTCACGCAGCGATTCGTCGCAGCACGCTGTCCCTTGATCTAGTGCCGGTTCTTTGCGGGAGTGCCTTCAAGAACAAGGGCGTTCAGCCGCTACTCGACGCCGTGCTCGAGTACCTCCCGTCGCCACTCGATGTCCCGCCCGTTCGAGGATCAAAACCGACCGTCGTCTCGGGTAAGCCGACCCGGGCAACCAAGGCTTCGAAGGCTTCGAAGGCGAGTCAGTCTGCGCAGGCCGACGACGGAGAGACTCTGCTCTTGCGAAAGTCCGACGACGCAGAGCCCTTTTCGGCATTGGTCTTCAAGATCCAGTCCGATAAACATGCCGGCAGCCTCGCCTACCTTCGAGTCTATTCGGGTACAGCGAAGGCCGGGGAGAGTCTGCTGAACGCATCCACGGGAAAGAAGGAACGCATCGGGCGCTTCCTGCAGATGCACGCGAACAAGCGGCAGGAACTCGACCAGATCTACGCTGGAGATATCGTCGCCGCGATCGGGCTGAAGAGCGTCGTCACTGGACAGACTCTTTGTTCGGCCAAGGCTCCGATCGTGTTCGAGTCGTTGGAATTTCCCGAGCCCGTCATATCGATTGCAATCGAGCCGAAGACGACTGCCGACATGGAAAAGCTCGGTGGATCTCTCGACCGGCTGGCCATCGAAGATCCGACCTTCAAGGTCTCGACGGATGTCGACACGGGTCAGTTGATCATCTCGGGCATGGGTGAGCTGCATCTCGAGATCATCGTCGACCGTCTTCTGCGCGAATTCGGGGTCGATGCGAACGTGGGTCGGCCGCAGGTCGCCTACAAAGAGACGATTTCTGCCGAAGCCACCGGTAGCGGCGAGTACATCAAGCAGACCGGGGGGACCGGCGAGTACGCGGTCGTCAAACTCGAAGTCGCGCCCGGCGAAACGGGTTCCGGGTTCGCTTTCGAAGATGCGATCCGCGAAGGTGCAATTCCCAGCGAGTTCATCGCGGCGGTCGAAGCCGGTTGCCGGGATGCGGTCGAGAGTGGACATCTAGGGGGCTACCCGGTCGTCGATGTGATCGTTCGACTCGTCGACGGTGCCGCGCACGACGTCGATTCTTCCGAGCGCGCCTTTCAGATAGCCGGTGCGATGGCCGCCAATGAAGGTCTCCGCAAGGCGACGCCCATCTTGCTCGAGCCGATCATGGATGTCGAGGTGGTGACGCCCGAAGAATTCCGTGGAGCCATCCAGGGAGATCTGAATGGCCGACGCGGACAGATCAAGGGAATCGAGATGAGAGGCACTTCTCAGGTCGTCCAGGCCGAGGTGCCGCTCTCGGAAATGTTTGGATACGTCAGTAGCGTGCGTTCGATGACTCAGGGGCGCGCGAGTTACACGATGCAATTTGCACATTACGCACACGTACCGGAAACGGTGGCAAAGGGAATTGTCGCTTCGTATTAGATCGAAGCGAGTTGATCCCGAAGCGATAAGAGAGGAATCGGTCCGATGGCCAAGGAAAAGTTCGAGCGAAACAAGCCTCATGTGAACGTAGGAACGATCGGTCACGTTGATCACGGTAAGACGACGTTGACGGCGTCGATCACGGCGCGTCAGGCCTCGAAGGGTCTCGCG
>CAWLAJ010000076.1:0-15681 GCA_963854795.1 Deltaproteobacteria bacterium UBA4427
AGCCAGAGACAAATATTGTCGAGGCCCTCGGCACCCGGCGTCGAGAGAACTTCGAAGCGCACGCCCCCCTGTTCGAAGCGCAGGGGAAGTCCTTCGTCGACGACTAGCGTTGGCTCGATCTCGCCGTAGGCAAATGGGCCGGTCTTGGGTGGGCTCTCGGGCATGAACGGAAAGAGCATGCGATTGCGGGACCAGAGATAGTCCTGTAGATCGAGCAAGTAGCGGTGTTCCTCGGCGAAGGCTCGGTGCGCGACGATTTCGGTTTCGTCTTCGACCCAATAGCGCGTGCCGCCGATATGGTCCTGATGGGAATGGCTGAGAATGACGTGGGTGATGCGTCCCTCCGGTAGCAGTTCGCCCAGGAGCCGACGCTGTTTGGCGGCTTGCGTGGGAAGTCCCGTATCGAAGACGACGTGACCATCGGATGTCGCGATCACCTGGGTGTTGGCGACTCCGCGCGCCTGGAAGACGTTTTCAGTGAGCTTGCGAACTTCGATCGGGATCTTGATGAAGTCGGCGGCGCTTCCGCCGCTGTCCGCGGACCTGGCCGAGACGACTCGAGTTGCGAGATCCCCGGCGAGTTCGGCAGCTCGGAGTTCCGTGGCGCGTCGGGCGTCGTCTGAAGCAAAGAGCACGATCGCAAGGACCGCGCCGGTGGCACCGATTCCGAAGAGCAGGCGTCGTAGTCGATGCTTGGGTCTGTCCTCGGACATGGGGAGTCTCCTGATCCGGTTTCTTCTATATAAACTCGCATGTTCTTGGTTGTCTAGCACGTCCCAGGGGCCGCGAAGCCCTCTATGCTGTGGGCGCGCACCCTCGGAGGAAGCATGTCTAGCGTGGAGTTCTTTTTCGACTACGGAAGCCCATACAGCTATCTGGCCGACACACGTCTCGCCGGTCTCGAACAGCGAACGGGCGCGGAAATCGTCTATCGACCTATGTTGTTAGGCGGAGTCTTCAAGGCGACTGGAAACCAGTCTCCTTTCAACGAGCCGGTCGAGGCGAAGCGGGCCTATTTCAGTCACGAACTTCGCAGGACCGTCGAGAATCTCGGCGTAGCCTTCGAGAGCAATCCTCACTTTCCGATCAACACGCTGGGTCTGATGCGTGCTGCGCATGCGGCTCTTGCCGAGGGAGTCTTCGGCTCGTTTCACAAGGCGATCTATTCAGCGTTCTGGACGAAGGGTCTCGATCTCGGGAAGACCGAGGTGATCAAAGATGTTTTATCGACTGCCGGGTTGGATGGAAAGAAGATCCTGGATCTCTCCGCAAGCGCCGACGTGAAAGCGTCGCTGCGAGCGACCACCGATGAGGCGGTCGAGCGTGGCGCCTTTGGTGCACCCACGTTCTTTGTGGACGGAGAGATGTACTTCGGCAACGACCGGATGGATCTGGTTGAAGCGAAACTCGCGGGAAGGGCGAAGGCATGAGTCAGCCTCCTGTCGTCGTCGTTTTCGGCGCTGGGGACGGACTCGGCGGCGCGATCGCGCGCCGTTTCGCTCGCGGCGGATATCACGCCTGTGTGGTTCGCCGACACGCGGACAAGTTGGAGGGTCTTTGTGAGGAGATTCGCGAGGCGGGCGGTGTGGCGACTTCATTTGGGGTGGATGCGCGCAAGGAAGAGCCCGTCGTCGAGTTCTTCGAAGAAGTCGAGAGCGAGATCGGGCCGATCGAGGTCGCCGTTCACAATATCGGGGCCAATGTTTCGATCCCCATCGTCGATTTCGAGGCGGGCAAGTATTTCAAGATCTGGGAGATGGCCTGCTTTTCAGGTTTCTTGCTCGGTCGCGAGGCGGCGCGCAGGATGGTGAAGCGAGAGAAGGGGACGATTCTCTTTACCGGAGCGACTGCGAGCACGCGCGGACGTCAGGGGATGGCGGGATTTGCCGGTGCGAAACACGCCCTCCGCGCGCTTGCACAGACCATGGCTCGCGAGTTGGGGCCCAAGGGGATCCACGTCGCGCACACCATCGTCGATGGTCCCATCGACATGCCGTGGATCCGCGAGAACTTCCCACAACTCGTGGAACAGCGACCCAAGGATGGCCTGCTGCAGCCCGATGATCTCGCTGAGAGCTATTGGATGCTGCATAGCCAGGCGCGTAGTGCCTGGACTTTCGAGTTGGACCTACGGCCGTTCATGGAGCCATGGTAGGGGCGCGCGAGCGCTCGAAATTCAGGTCGCCAGCCCCAGCGCTTTGATCGCGGTACTCGTCGCCCATCGGTAATTCGACTTCCCGTTGGCGTGGCGTTCGAAGGCTTCGACTCGCACGATGTGTTTGGGCGCTTTGTAGGCGGCCAGATTCTCGCGCACCGACTGGATGAGGGCCTTGTCCTCGATTGTGGGATCGCTCAGTTGGACGACCGCGGTAATCGCCTGGCCCCAGCGTTCGTCGGGCACGCCCACGACATTGCAGTCCGCGACGGCGGCATGAAGCTTGAGCGCTTCTTCGACCTCTTCCGGGTAGATCTTTTCGCCGCCGGAATTGATGCACGCCGAGCCGCGACCGAGCAGCGTGATCGTGCCATCGGCTTCGACCGTCGCGTAGTCGCCGGGAATCGAATAGCGACGTCCGTCGAGAGTCGGCCAGGTTTCCTCACTCTTCTCGGGGTCATTGTAGTAGCCGGTCGGCAGCGGGCCGCCGAGCGCCAATCGCCCGCGCTCGCCCGAGCCGCGCGCGACTTCCTTGCCCTCGTCGTTGATGACCTTCGTAAACTCGCCGAGGCTGAAGCGAGCCGTCGTTGCCGCCTTGCCCTTGGATTCGAGCTTCGAGGCAAAGCCCATACCTTCTGAGGAACCCAGCGAGTCGAGCAGCCGCATGCGCGGGTTGAATTCGATCAGACGTTCCTTGATCGGGGCGCTCCACATGACCCCCGACGAGAGGATCAGGAAGATCGATGAGAGGTCGTAGCTTTCGTCTCGGTCCCGGGCGGTTTCGAGTGCTTCGAGCATCGGCCGGCTGAAGGCGTCGCCGACGATCGTGAGATGGGTCGCGCGATGTCGTTCGACACATTCGAAGAGCGCTCTGCCTGAAAAGGATCTCTCTTCGAGGGTGATGACCGCGCCTCCGGTCAAATGGGTCGTAAGTGCGGCGATTCCCGATGTGCCGTGCATGAGGGGGGCGGCCGCGAGCTGCCGGGTGACCCGCCCACTCGCTTTGATGTCGCGAACGGATTCGACGAGTTCGGGAATCGTCTGGGGTGTCTCTTGCTTGAGTCCGCGGTAGGTCGCCTTCATCCCCTGAATGAGGTTTCCGTGGGGCCACATGACGCCCTTCGGGTTGCCTGTCGTTCCGCCGGTGAAGAGAATCCACAGATCGTCGGAAGAGCGATCGATTCGCGGGGCGGGCTCGGATTGTGCGACCAGGGTTTCGAGACTCGATGCCCAGTCGGGTGTCGAGTCTCCGCCGAGCTGGATGAGTAGGCGCAGCTTCGGTAGGGAGTCGCGGATTTCGCCGATCGAATCGACAAGCGAGTAGTCGAAGAAGAGCGCCTGGGCGTCGGCGCCTTCGAGTAGCGAATGGAGCTCCTTGGCCGTGTAGCGGAAATTGACGTTGAAGGGCGTCGCGCGCCGCTTGAAACAAGCGAATTGAATTTCGGAGTAGTCGGTTCCGTTATAGAGGGCGAGGCCGACATTCGCAGCGATTGGAATTTCGGCCGCCTCGAGCACACTGGTCACGCGCGCCGCCCGGTCGTCGTATTCGCGCCAACTGCGACGCGTCTCTCCGCAGAGAAGGGCATCGGCATCGGGGATCTCGTCGGAGATCGCCTCCCAGGCAGTCGCTAGATTGATTTCCATTGCGCAAGCATCGCGCGCTGATCCAGTCGCGTCGAGGCCCGCCGATCAAGCGACGAGCGGGGAGAGCCTCGAGATGACACTTGCCGCTTCGGCCATCGTCTTGTCGACGATTTCCTGGCACGAAAGAATGTCTTTGATCGAACCGGCACCTTGTCCGCAGGGCATACAGTGGTGGTCGGCTTCGATTCCCTCGGTCTGACCGCCGAGCGCGGCCATGACCCCGTCCTGCATCGCGCTGTACATCTGCTCCGGAAAGCGCTGGATCGCTTCGGGATTCCGCTCTTTGCTTTCGACATACGAATTCGCGATCACCCGCATGGGCTTGCCGGAATAACATCGCGTGACGATCGTATCTTCGGCTTTCGCTTTGCCGATCTGCTTCTTGTAGGTCTCGCTGGCGCGGGCTTCGTGGGAGGCGATGAAGCGCGTTCCCATCCAGGCGCCCTGGGCGCCGAAGGCCAGCACGGCAGCCAGACCGCGGCCATCGACGATGCTGCCGGCGCCCAATACGGGAATGTCGACGGCATCGACGACCTGGGGAATCAGGGCCATTCCCGCGACTTTTCCGGTATGACCACCGGCCTCGGTGCCCTGCGCGACGACGACGTCGCAGCCCGCTTCCTGGGCGGCAAGAGCGTGGCTGACCTTGCCACACATGCTCATCACGAGAACGTCATTGTCGTGACATTTCTGGACCAGCGGTCCGGGCACGCCCAATCCGGCGATGAAGGCCCGCGCTCCCTCTTCGATGATGATGTCGATGGCCGCCATCATCTGTTCCGGTAGTGCGGCAAGCAAGTCGACGCCGAAGGGCTTGTCGGTCAGTTCGCGGACGCGGCGCATCTCGTCTCGAATGCCATCGGGAGTTTCGCCGGCCATGCCGAGTGTTCCGAAGCCGCCTGCATTCGAAACCGCGGCACAAACGTCCGAGTAGGCGACGCCGCCCATTCCCGCAAGCACGATCGGTACGTCGATTCCCAGGAGATCACAAATGGGGGTCTTGAATGTCATCGGTCGATCCTTCTCTTCCATTCAGTTGTTAGGTGAGGTCGAACGACGTCGGTGGCGTGTTCGATCGATAGACGAGTTTGGCGGCTAGATCCGCGAACTATCGAGTTGGAGTTCGGCGCGCGCCCAGGCCGCCT
The DNA here is from genome assembly GCA_963854795.1 of Deltaproteobacteria bacterium UBA4427. Taxonomy (GTDB): domain Bacteria; phylum Myxococcota_A; class UBA9160; order UBA9160; family UBA4427; genus UBA4427. The sequence continues at coordinate 4,945 of CAWLAJ010000076.1, forward strand.
CGAATCCCTTCTCGGCCCAATCCGCCTTGGCCTCCTGGCCTTGAGCTCGCAGGCTCTGGGAGAGTCCAAGCAGCGACCAACCATTCTTCGGATATTGACGCAAGTCCTCAAGATAGACGGCTTCCGCTTCTGCGCCCCGTGCCTGCCCGAGAAGCACGGCGCCCAGAGTCTGCCGGGGAGGCGCGTACCACGGTGGCGGCTCCATGTAGGCGAGGCCATCGTGAATCTCCACGGCGACCTCGAGCGCTGCGATCGCATCCTGGGGCCGTGCTTCGTCGATTGCGATCTCGCCCTCCAGATGAGCGACCGCGATCGAGAGAAGGGTGGACGCCGAAGCCGTTCCGCCTGCCAATGTGAGATTCTGCGCTGCCTCGGATTGGCTCGTTTCACGCAATACGTAGAGACTCTCCTTCGCCGCATCGCGGGAACCGCTGCGAAGCTGCGCCAGACCGCGAGTGTATTGCCAGATCCCCAGCAGAAAGACCTCATGATCGCCCGGGCGAGCTTCTCCCAGAATCGAATCCCACAACCCGAAACGCGCCATCGTCAGCATCGGTGTGGCGAGGAACTCCTGCATGAACGGAAAGTCGCCGGCGCCCGGGCGCGTCGCGGCGGCGAGCTTGCGTGCCGTCATCAGAGCCAGATCGATTCGACCTTCCGCGGAAGCCGCTGCCCAGAGAAAGTGGAGGTTATGCGGATAGTAGGCGGCGCGGTAGAAGGGGCCACTTCGGCACCAGGCAAAGAAGCGCTCATCGGATTCCACAGCGCGCTGATTGATCTCGGCCGCGTCCTCGTAGCGACCGACCCGCCAGTAGATATGCGACGGCATGTGCACGAGATGCCCTGAATCGGGACTGAGACTTCCGAGTCGATCGGCTGCGGCCTCTCCCTTCTCCGGATGGAACTCTTCGACCGCGTGGATGTAATAGTGATTGGCGCCGACATGACCCGGCGCGCTTTCCATCACCGCTTCAATGGTCTCGATGATCTCGGTGGTGAATTCCTTCGGTTCTCCCTCCGGCGTCCAATACGACCAGGGATAGAGATCCATGAGCGATTCAGCGAATAGCGTGGCCGCGTCGTGGTCGTCTGGATCCGCCTGGTGCAGCTTGCGCATCGCATCCGCATAGTTGCGATCGAGGCTCGATCGGTCGTCTGGAATGACCTCGCTATATCGGGCTGCGAGAGCCTCGACGTAGGCCCGCTCGCGTGAGTTCGAATTCATGGATGTGATTTCGAGGGCATGTTGGATTTCTTCGTACGCTCGGGCGGCATTCGCTGGGCCCATCGGGGCATTGATGTTCGGGCCCAGCGCCAGTGCGATCCCCCAACGACACATGCCGCAATTCGGATCGAGGCGGGCCGCTTCTTCGAACGAGCGAATGGCCGTCTCATGGTTGAATCCAAAGGTCAGAATCATGCCCTGATCAAAATATTTCTGGGCCATCTTCGAGGCGGTGGATACGGGATGTGTCTGGCTACCCAGATTCTCGAAGAGCTTCGCCGGGGTCGCCGCCACGTTGGACTCTGCCGGCATGGACGGGTTCAGGGGACCGCAAGAAAGCAGGCTGGCCAGCGCGATCGGCCCTGCGAGCAGGAGTCGAAGGGGATTTGGTAGGGACGACATGGAGGGGGACCTTTCGCCAATGAGAGTGGAGTTTTCGCTGCTCTTCGACCGGGTCGGAGGTGGAGCCAATGCGACCGGGCTCGCCCGCTTGGCAACACTAGCGAATCGAAGATTCGAGAAGTCCCGGTGTATCCGATTCTCGTCGAGCGGTCTTCAGTCCGGTCGGTCGAGCTCGGAATCGGGTCGTACCGCTCGCTCGGGTGTGAATCGCTTCGCCGCGCGAAACGTGCAATCGCGAATCGGACACACCTTCATCTCGCACTGAGCGCATTCACTGTCGTCGCAGGGATCGAAATGGACGACGACATCACCGCCGTGCTCGTCGCCACCGACCAGCACAGATTCGATGCGGTCATGAATGACATGGATTTGGGAAACGTCGAAATAGCGCGGCACCGTCAGGTGAAAGTCGATGTGTCGACGTGCCCCCGACCGCCAGCCCCGAAGCCCGTGCAGATCGATCCATGAGGATTCCCGCGCGCCTTCGAGCGCCGCGGTCACCTTCGCGATGTGCGCATGCTCGGATTCGTCCATCAGGCCACCGAGAGAGTCGTGGAGGACGCGATAGCCTTCCCACGCGACGTGGAAGGCGACGGCAATCGCGATTAGTGGATCGGCCCACGCCCAACCCGTTAGGCCGACGACGATCAGCCCACCGATCACGCCCACGCTCGTCCAGACATCGGCGAGCACGTGTCGACCATCGGCACTCAAAGCGTCGGACTGGGTCCGGCGACCGACCCGAGATAGATGCAGGCCCAGACCGGCGTTCGCGATCGCCGCAGCAGCGAGTACGGCCAGGCCCAGATCGAGACGATGGAGTTCGGGCCCCGCGATGAGTTCGCGTACGCCCTGGGCGAGAATCACGAGCGCCGCGAATGCGATTGCGGCGCCTTCGATACCCGCCGAGAGAAACTCGACCTTGCCGTGACCATAGGGGTGGGATTTGTCCGGGGGCCGTGCCGCGACCGCGAGTGCAAAAACGAGCATCCCGGCGCTGACGATATTGATCGTGGACTCCATGGCATCCGCGAAGACGGCGGCGGATCCCGTCAGCCAATATGCGAGGAATTTCGCCGCGAAGATCAGACAGCCGACGAGCAGCGACAGCCGACCCGCGCGCATGCGGTCGGCCTGGAGGAGAGCGGCTCTGTCGGCGGACGGATTGGAGTTCATGACGCGTGTAGGATCGGGCCGATTTCGTGGCAGGTCAATTCGTGAGCCTACCGCGTTCGCATCGCGCGATGAACGACTTGATCGAGCATGTTCGAGAAACGCGAACGGTCTCGATTGGAAAGAGGTGACGGCCCACCGGTCATGACTCCAGTTTCGCGCACATGCGCCTTGATCTCTCGGGTGGCCAACGCCCCACCAATCGACTCGCTGGTGAACTCGCGTCCATTCGTACCGAGAGCGAACGCGCCCACTTCCAGACATCGCGCCGCGAGTGGAATGTCGGCGGTGACGACTACATCCGATTCCCGTATCTCTTCGGCGATCCAGTCGTCTGCGGCATCGGGACCCGCTTCGACGACGATCATCTCGACACCGAGATCCTTCGGCACGTGGATGCGCTGGTTGGCCACGACGATCACGGCGAGGCCGAGTCGCGCGCCAACCGCGTAGATTTCATCTTTGACCGGACAGGCGTCGCCGTCCACAAAGATATCGGTCATCGGCTCAAGCCGACCTTTCGTGGACGAGTTTGATCAATTCGTCCTCGAACGAGAAGTCGAAGGTCTGCGTTTTTGGAAGGCCTTCGGACTGATACCAGGCCCAGGTACGTTCGACGGCCCGCGGAAAGCTCAGTTCGGGCTGCCAGCCACAATGGTGGCGAAGCTTGTCGACTCCGAAGAGTGCGCTCTGATCCCAGTGATGGATATGGGGAGCAATTTGCTGGACAAGCATCGAGAGCATGAAGCGATTGATCATGATTTGGCTGATCTTGTTCTTCGAGCGGATGTCGATCTTCGCTTCCGCTCGGGGCAATTCGACTTCAACTCGGCCCTGCCAGAGGTCCTCCATCAGGGATGCGGGAATGAAGAGCTTGTCGACCTCGCGCTCGAGGACTCGCCCGAAGGTATCGACGTATCCCTCCTGGCTGAAATAATCTGCGCCGGTCAGGTTGTAGCGCTCGCCGAAGCTACGCGGTTCGCAGAGCAACATGCGCATCGCGCGTGCCTGGTCGTCGGCGTGGCCGACCTGCTGGAGCATTCGGCCGTCACCCGGGATCAGGATCGTGCGATCTTGCAGAACTCGTTGGAACATCCGCTGTTCGCGGTCGGGAAGAATGTTGCGGGCGCCCATCACCATCGAGAAGGCGACGATTGAAGCCGGGAATCGATTCTCCCGCCATTCGCGAACCAGGATGTCTTCGCACTCCAATTTGTTGTTGCCATATTCGTTCTGGATTGCGCCGCGCTCGACGGGATGGTCTTCATTGATCGGGAAATGATCGCTCGCGGCATAGATGACCGTAGAACTGATGAAGATGTAGTGCGCGATTCGGCCGCGAAAGATGTCGACCATCAGCCGGACGTCTTCGGCGCGGTAGGCCGAGACGTCGATGATGGCATCGACGTCGACCGAGCCGAGGACATCGCGCATCTGCTCTTCATTGGTTCGGTCCGCAAAGACACGCTCGACTCCGCTCGGCAAGACGGCCTGACTCTTTCCGCGATTCAAGATCACGACGTCGTGTCCCGTCTGGGCTAGTTCCTTGACCAGTGCGAGCCCATTGAATTGCGTGCCACCCATGACGAGAACTCTCATGGCATCCCCTTCCCAGCCTTCTCTGCAGCGATGAAATCTTCGGGGGGTCTCATCCGAAAGCCGGGGCGACCTTCTCGGCGAAGAGGCGAGCGGGCTCGCGCGTATCGCGGCCGAAGAACTCGATCACGAAGAGGCTCACGCCCAGAGCTCGATGTCTCTCGATCCCTTCGATCACGCCGCTCGGGGTGCCCCAGATTCCATGTTCTTCGATGGCACCACCCATATGACCGCCGTAGACCTTCTTGGCCTTTTCGAGCGCTGCACGGGCGCCGTTGTCGTCTTCCGCAATCACGACGACTGTTTGTTGTGAGATCTCGATCGAGGAAGGGTCGCGGCCAACCTCTTCGCAGCGCCGATGAAGCGCTTCGACTTTCTGAGCCAGTACCGCTTGATGAACGGCCATGTTATTCCAGGTGTCAGCATGCTTGGCGGCGATGCCCATCAGAACTTTCTCACCTCCACCGCCGATCAGAATCTCGGGCGGTGTTTCGGGTTTGGGCTCGCACATGGCGTCTTGTACCGAGAAGTAGCGACCCTCGAAGGTCGCCTTTTCTTCGGTCCACATCCGTTTCATGATCTCGACCATTTCTTCGAGTGCCCTGAGACGCTCGCGCGTACCTGGGAACGGGCAGCCCGTCTGTTCGAATTCTGGCGGAAACCAACCGGCGCCAAGTCCCGCGATCACGCGTCCCTTGGCGATCTGATCGATCGTGGCGATCTGCTTGGCGAGAATCGCGGGATTGCGAAAGAAGGGCGGGGTGACGAGGGTGCCGAGCTTGGCGCGTTCGGTAATTGCGGCAATCGCGGCCAGTTCCGTCCAGCCTTCGAGGATCGGAAGCGTTGGAATCGGCACCCCATAGACGTGGTCGCAGACCCAGAGTGAGTCGAAGCCGAGCGCGTCGAATTCCCGAGCGGCCGCGCTCGCTTCTTGCCAGGAGCGTTTGATCTGGGGGAGGGTGACACCGAAGCGGGGGGGGCGAGCCATTCGCATTCTCCTTTTCCATCTGATTTGGCGGCATGACTTGATAACCCATCCGGCACGACCCCGACTCCTGCTTTACCGTTGGATGTGCACGCTCCACTTGCTTTTGCCAGCCCAGTCTCGACAGTGCGCGCCAGCCATCGGGTCACAAAAGTCAACGAAAACAATCACTTGAGATCAGCGCGCTATGCGACGCAAGCGGGCCGCCAAGCGCAGACTCGATCGTTCGCGGGCAGCGACTTGGCATGGAGCCACACGCCGTGCATAGTGAGCCGTGATGAGTCTTCACGCCCAGATCACCAGAGAGATCAGAGAGGGGCCGACCGGATCCAAGATCGGGGCGCTCTTCGATCTCGATCAGACGCTGCTCGCGGGCTTTTCGGCGACATCATTCGTGCGCGAACGCTTCGTCACGGGCCGAATGAGTCCGCAGGAATTGGGCACGACCTTCTACGGCGCTCTTTCCTTCGCGCTTGGTCGGACCGGGTTCTCCGCGTTGATGTCGGCGACGACGGCCGCGTATCGTGGCCTTGCGGAGTCGATGCTCGAGGAAGTCGGTGAAGAAGTCTTCGTAAAGCACCTCGCGAAGCAGATCTATCCCGAAGCGCGCGCGATCGTCCAGGCGCATCAAGAAGCCGGCCATACGGTGGCCATCATCTCTTCGGCGACCCGCTATCAGGCCGAGCCGCTTGCTCGGGACATGGGAATCGAGCACGTGCTTTGCACCGAGCTCGAAGTGGAGAACGGCGTCTTCACCGGGGAAGTCGTTCGCCCGACTTGTTATGGCGAGGGCAAGGCGATCGCCGGTCGAGTGTTGGCGGAACGCGAAGGTCTCGATCTCGAAGAGAGCTACTTCTACACGGATAGTCATGAGGACCTACCGCTGCTCGAGGCGGTCGGTCGTCCGCGTCCGCTCAATCCGAACCGCCAACTCGCTCAAATCGCCAAGGAGAGACAGTGGCCGGTTCGTCGTTTTTCGAGTCGCGGCCGACCGGGAGTGGGCGATCTCGTTCGAACCGGCCTCACCTATGCGAGTTTGATTCCCGCGATATGGGCGGGTGCCGCAGCCGGCATCGTAAACGGCTCGTATCGCGAGGCGATCAATGTTTCGCGCGCCGTCTGGGGAGACGTCGCGACCTCGCTCGCGGGAATCGATCTGCGCGTCGAGGGCGAAGAACATCTCTGGTCGCATCGTCCAGCGGTCTTCATCTTCAATCATCAGAGCGCGCTCGACGCGATCTTGATGATGAAGCTGATTCGGCGCGACGTGACCGGAATCGGAAAGATGGAACTCAAGAAGAATCCGATCTTCGGACCGCTCTTTACGGCGGCCGGCGTCGTCTTCGTCGACCGGGCGAATTCGGCTGGCGCCATCGAGGCCCTCAAACCTGCCGTCGAGGCGCTGAAGGAAGGCCGTTCCCTCACGATTGCGCCAGAGGGAACGCGATCGCCGACGCCGAAGCTGGGTCGGTTCAAGAAAGGGGCCTTTCATCTCGCGATGCAGGCCGGTGTTCCCATCGTCCCCGTGGTTTTTCGAAATGTCTTGGACGCCTTTCCCAAAGACGCTCGCGTCATGCGTGCTGCCACGATCGAAACCGTGGTCCTGCCCCCGGTCCAGACGACGGATTGGACGGTCGAATCGCTCGACGAGAAGATCGCCGAGATTCGCGACGCCTATCTGGATATTCTCCACCAGTTCTGAGCCGGTCCGACGCTTTGAATAGAAAGGCCAGAGCATGAACCTTCGCGTCTCGGTCTTGGGCGCTGGCTCCTTCGGGACGACGATGGCCCATCTGTTCACGCAGAATGCGCCCACACTTCTCTGGTGCCGGCGTTTTGAAATCGCCGAGGAGATCAATCAGGAACATCGAAACGAGTCGTATCTCCCGGGGCATTCCATCGCCGAGGATGTTCGCGCTACGGCGTCGATCTTCCGATCGCCCAGGAAGTCTATGGCGTGCTCTACGAGGGTCATACGGCCGAAGATGCCTACCGCGGCCTGACTCGGCGAAGTCCGGGATCCGAGAACGAATCTGACTAACGTCGATCCTGCTAGATGTCGTAGACCAGCCGTCCCTTTTCGTTTCGATGGGCTTCCGCTTCGCGCGAGAGGCGAAGATGTTCGAGATGCGCGTAGGTTTCGCTCTCGGCCATGTCCCCCCAACTGCGTTCGCGAAACAGTCGCTTCATGAAACTGTTGACGTCGGCGGTCCCGATCTCCTTTGCGATCTTGCGGATTTCGTCGAGGCGTTCGTGGTGATGTTCCTTGATCGCCGCCGCACGACCCTTGAGATCCTGGAAGGGATGACCGTGGGCGGGCAGGGCCAACTCGACGCCGCCGATCTCGCCGACCCGATCAAGCGAGTAGAAGAAGGATTTCAGCGGATCGGGGAGGTAGGAAACGCCGCCGATGTGGGGCGTGATCGACGGCAGCACGTGATCCCCTGCCAGAAATGCGCCGGTCTCTGGATCGTGCAGGCAGATATGGTCCGCCGTGTGACCGGGCGTATGGAGCACGAACCATTCACGGCCGGCGAGTTTGATCACATCCCCATGTTCGACATGATGCGTGATCGTGGGCAGGAATTGCCTTCGGCCGACGGTCGCGAAGCGGAGCCATCGCAGTCGGTCGCGGATTTCGGGGCGTTCGGAACGAGACTTCCAGGGCGCCGGCGTCGTGATGCGCTTGAGCGCACCGAAGAAATTTCGCACGGAATTCTGCGCATGCCGTCGATCGCGCTCGAGCAATTCCATGTGGATCGTCAGGTCGTCGACGGAGGCCTCGCTGTGATGATCGTCGGAGCCGTGAACGTGCTCGCCAGAATGGCGCTTCTGGTTCGAGGGGCTGCCGAAATGGAAGGCGCGGTGGGCCACGATCTTCGCGCCGCTCTCCTTGTGGATCTGCACGGCACCCCCGAAATGATCGGGATGGGAGTGGGTGACGAAGACGGTGTGGATGTGTCGTGGCTCGAGGCCGGCTTGTTTCAAGCGATCCACGATCGCCTTCCAGGTCGCGGGTCCCGGAAGGCCGGGATCGATCACCGCCGCGCCGTCCTTGTCGATCAGCGCGTACATGTTGACATGGCCGAGCCCGGGAATCGCGATCGGGAGCTGCATGCGCAGGATATCCTTCGCGACCTCGCTGATCTCTTCGCTGGCGTCCTCTTGTTCTTGTCGTTTGGGTCTACTCATCGTCATCGACTGTAGTGCAGAATCGCACAGCCATCTTCGCGAAAACCAGACATTCGGGAGATGGCGCGGGCGCCGCAGGCTTCACAGCGCAGACCCGATCCTGCTCGAGTTCGGAGGCGGACGAGCGAGCTAGAGTCAGAGTCCGAATTCAGGAGTATTCAAGGTGAGCCTCGATCCAAGAACGCCAGTCATCGTCGGCGTCGGTGCCGTTACGCAGCGAGTCGATGATCCAATGGAGGCGTCCGAGCCACTCGAGCTGATGGCCACTTCTCTCGAACGGGCGGCCGAGGACGCCGGTGAGTTGGCGCTCTTGTCCGAGGTCGATTCGATCTGGATTCCTCGAGGGTTCTGGAAGTATTCGAGTCCCGGACATCTGCTCGCGAATCGATTTGCTGCTGCGAGGGTTCGTCAGATCGTTTCGGAGATCGGCGTATTACAGACGACGATTCTTGGCCAGGCGGCAGCGGCATTGGCTTGCGGGCAGAGTGAAATTGCGATGATCGTGGGTGGCGAGGCGCGAGATCGCGATGCGCGAGCGCGCCGCCTGGGGCTCGCGCCGCCGACCACGATACAAGTAGAACAGACGCCCGATCAAACGCTTCGGCCGGCGGCGGAGCTGATGAGTCCCTTCGAGATCGAATTGGGTCTGGTGACCCCGGCAACCCAATTCGCCATCCTCGACAACGCGCTGCGCGCCCACGAAGGCCAATCCCTCGACGGGCATCGCGATGAAATCGGCCAACTCTGGAGCGACTTCAGTCGAGTGGCCAGCAAGAATCCGGAAGCCTGGACCCGGACGTCGATGACGCCGACGGAGATTGTTTCGCCGGGCGAATCGAATCGCATGCTCTCCTTTCCGTACACGAAGAGACTGGTATCCCAATGGAACGTCGATCAGGCGGGCGGGCTGATTCTCTGCACGCTCGAGAGAGCACGGCGTCTTGGGCTCGACGAACAACGCTTCGTCTATCCGCTGGCGGTCGTCGACTCCGAGGCGATGCTGACCTTTTCGGAGCGGCGTGACCTGCACCGATCGCCCGGCTTCGAAAAATCCTTTGGTCGAGCACTCTCCCACGTGGGTCGTTCGATCGACGAAATCGAATTATTGGAACTCTACAGCTGCTTTCCGGCAGCCATCCGGATTCAGCAGAGGGAGCTGGGACTCGATCGAAAGCGCCGGGTCACGCAGACCGGGGGGATGACGTTCGGCGGCGGACCGCTGAACAATTTCGTCCTCCAGGCCTGGGTGAAGATGGTCGAGCGAATGCGCGAGACCTCCTGCGAATCAGGTCTGGTCACCGCGGTCAGCGGCTTCCTGACCAAACAGGGCGTGAGTGTGCTGGGTCGGGAGCCGAGTCAGCCCTTTCTTCATGATCAGGTCAGCGAAGAGGTGCGTGCGGATCAGGCGACGATCGAAGTCGATCCCCACGCGCAGGGATCGGCTCGCGTTGCATCCTATACCGTGATTCATGAGCGCGACGATGAGCAACGCGTCGTTCTCGTTCTGGATCTCGACGATGGACGCAGAACGCTGCGTGTGATCGGGGACCCCGCTCTGGCGCGAGAGGCTTCGAGCGAGGAACTCTGCGGCCGCCGACTCGAGCTCGGGGCGGAGGCTGCGGTCCGCTGGTCGTAGAGATCTTCTGGTTCTCGATTTCGGTCGTGTTAGGCGCGGTTAGAGGCTTGCGACCGATCGATCGATGAGCCAATAGGCTGCCAGCGACCCCATTGCGTAGACCGCGAGGCGTCTAGGCAGTGGAAGGGTCAGCCGCCGTGCAAGCAAGCCGAGAACGCCAAGGAGTAGGACGAAGGCGAGTTGTCCAGCCTCGATTCCTAAATTGAATGACAGAAGCGCCATGGGGATCTCGCCAGTCGGCAAGCCGATTTCGCGCAGCGCGCCCGCAAAGCCCATTCCGTGAAGCAGTCCGAACGCCAGGGCCATCGGCCAGGGATGTCGCCGCATCCAGGTCGCATCCTGCTCGTCGCGCGCCAGTTCGACGGCGAGTACCAGGACGCTGCCCGCGATCAGGACCTCGATCGGCCCGGTTGGGAGATTCGTAAAGCCGAGTGCGGCGAGACTCAAGGTGATCGAATGTCCGATCGTGAAGGAGGTGATCGTCTTGACCAGTGCACGCGTTGTCGAACAGATCAAGAAGAGTCCGAA
>CAWLAJ010000077.1:0-15612 GCA_963854795.1 Deltaproteobacteria bacterium UBA4427
CGGATCGTGGCCTCACGGAGACGCGCGAGCGAATGATCGACGTGGGACAGGAGATGCGGCGCCGATCGGGACCCGGCGCGCTCGCCCAACGCCTGGTCACGGAATTCCAGCCCGATCGAAATTACGCGATCGACTCGGTTCGTCATCCCGTCGAAGTCGAGATCCTGCGCAATTGCGGTCAGGCCTTTCATCTGATCTGGATCGACGCGAAGCTCGAGATCCGCTTCGCACGGTTGCAAGCGCGGGGTCGCCGCGGCGACCCGAAGACGGTCGCTGAGCTCGAAGCGCTCGAGGCACGCGAGCGCGGAAGCGACGATCCGAACGCCCAGCAGCTCGACGCCGTTCAAGCCGAAGCCAGCTTTACCCTGTCCAACGATGAAAGCCTCGACGAGTTCCAGGATCAGATCCAATCCTGGGTCCAACGGAATCTCGCCTTTTCGCGACCGGGCTGGGACGATTATTTCATGGGCATCGCACGAGTCGTCGCCTCGCGCAGCAATTGTGTGAAGCGCAAGGTCGCCGCCGTCGTCACGCTCGATCGACGAATCATCTCGACCGGCTACAACGGGACGCCGCGTGGTACGACCAATTGCAACGAAGGCGGCTGTCCGCGCTGCAACGAACTGGCGCCGGGAGGCACGCGACTCGATGAATGCCTCTGCTCGCACGGCGAAGAAAATGCGATCACCCAGGCCGCCTATCATGGTGTCTCGCTCAAGGGTGGCACGATCTATACGACGTTCTCACCCTGTCTGCCCTGTACGAAGATGATCATCAACTCGGGGCTCGCGGAGGTCGTCTACCAGAGCGATTATCCGCTCGGACAAGTTTCTCTAGACCTGTTGGCAGAAGCTGGCGTCAAGACACGCAAGAGCGATTCAGGCTAGATCGAGCGCGCGTTCGGCTGCGATACGAATCGCCACGCAAGTTGTCATTCGAATGTACCCGGTACTTGCGCCCGGGTTGCCGGCCACTCGATGGATCTGCCCAGCTAGCGTCAGGTATGACTCAATTCCTTCCGGGTTTTTGCCGATTTGCACTGACGGCGGGCGCTGCCGAATTGAACGGCCGTTCCGACCGGACTCCTGACGCTTGGATCGATCATGAGGCGCGGATGCGACCGAAGCCGACTCGACTGCTCGACCATCGCGAATACCCGGTGCTCTACGTCGATGACGAAAGAGATAATCTGCGGGTCTTCGAACTCACGTTTCGACGTGATTTCACCATCCTGACGGCGGAAAGCGCCAAGGAAGGGCTCGAAGTGTTGTCGCAGCATCCGGTCGCCGTCGTGCTCTCGGATCAGAAGATGCCAGGAATCGAAGGGGTTGAATTCTTGCGCCAGGTTTGCGAAATCGACCCACGCACTCTGCGCATTCTGGTTTCGGCCTATGGGGATGCGAAGATTCTCGGTGCGGCCATCAACGACGGAAATATCTATCGCTATATCGCGAAGCCCTGGGAGCCTGAGGATCTGCGTCTCACGGTCCAACGCGCGATCGAGTCCTACGCGTTGGAAGCGGAACGCGCCACGCTGCTCGAAGAATTGATGATCTTGAATCGGCTCTCTCGCAAGATCCATAGAGAGCTGGATCGAGACAGTCTCTACGAAACATTGCTCGACGCATTAAGGGATGAACTCCACTTCGACGGGTGTGCACTCCTATTGGCCGATGCGGATTCCGGAAAGCTCCGATTCGTCGCTTCGGAACCCGGGGACGACGTCGCGAGTCGTCTCCCGGAGATAGAAATCGCTCGCCATACGGCTCCGGATTTCCTCGCCCGGCTCCATCGTGGCGATTCTCAGACGCTAGTCGGAGACGAAGCCTGCGATCTCGAACCGCCGATTCGGACCTGGCTGACCGAGGTCTCGGCAGAAGAGATCTTCGTCGTGCCGCTTTTTGGGAAAAAGGGAATCGTCGGTGCGCTCGCGGTCGACAACCGTCGCGGCGGACAGCGCCTCGGAATCGACGGCCGCATGCTCATCGAAGGTCTGGCCACGCAAGCCGTCATCGCCATCGAGAATGCACAACTCGTCGACGACCTGCGTCGAACGCGGGCGGCCGCGCTTCGCGTGGATCGATTGGGAACGCTTGGGACGCTGGCGGCAGGGCTGGCTCACGAGATCAACAATCCCCTCGTTTCGCTGAACACTTTCTTGACGCTGGCGCCGGATAAGCGCGAAACCGAGGATCCGAGTTTCTGGGGCGAATATCATGAACTCGCTTGTGGCGAGCTCGAACGCATTCGCGGGTTGGTCGAGTCGATGAGTCGCCTGGGTCGCGGCGGACCCACACCGGCCTTGCAACGAGAATCGGTCGATGTGGGTGGCGTCGCCCGCCAGGTCGTCCGTCTTCTTCATCGCGAAACCGAGAAGGTCGGCGTGAGCGTCGACCTCATGATCGCCGACAACCTGCCCGAGGTCTCGGTCGTTCGAGATCAGATTCATCAGGTCGTGCTCAACCTCTCACTCAATGCCATTCAAGCAAGCTCCGATGGTGATTCGATCGAGATCGCCATGGAAGCAGAGGGCCCCGACGATGCGCCGACGGGTGTCCGAATCCGCTTTCTGGACACGGGTGAGGGGATCTCGGAAGAGGACCTCGATCGGATTTTCGACCCCTTCTTCACGACCAAGGATCCAGACAAGGGAACCGGCCTGGGGCTCATGATCTCTCATCAGATCATTACCGATCACGGGGGCTCCATCGAAGTCGAGAGTCGCGTCGGGGAGGGTGCCGCCTTCCATGTTCGACTGCCCTGCGAGGGGCCGATCGACGACGGCGCCAGCGATCACGCTTGACGCTCGGTGGCGGATCCCAGAAGATCCCGCGGCTCGGCCAGACAGGCGGGCCAGCCGGGTCTGAGGGGATTGCGCGATGTTCAGGAATCAATTTCGAGTAGCCAATGGGGGATCACGAGTCTGGCCCGACGGTCTGGCCGTCGCCTTGCTGGGTCTCGGACTCGTCCTTTCAGCGGCTCGCGCCGACGCCGAGCCCAAGCTTCTCTTGCTGCCGATCGTCGTACATAGCGCCGAAGATCCCGACTACCTTCGCAACGGCCTTTCCGACATGTTGAGCGCGCGCTTCGCAAGAATCGGAGCGCTCGAATTGCTTCGTCCCGACGATCCGGACCAAGGTACGACGAAGCTCGCGCGTGCCCTCGAACTCGGTCGCGAGGCCGGTGCGGACTTCGTCCTCTACGGCTCGTTCACGCGCTTTGGTCAGGGTGCGAGCCTCGACGTCCAATGCTCGCCAACGGATGAAGGCAAGAGGCGTGAACCGCTGCGCGAAATTTTCGTCCACTCCGGCAGCATCGGCGAGATCATCCCCGACCTCGACGAGCTCGCCGGAAAGGTGAGCCGCTTCGCCATGGGTGAGAACGTTTTGCCCGCATCGCCGGCGCCCGGAGCCTTTGGCGCTCTGGCCCCGGTGGGCAACGCGGAATTGCTCGGTCGAATCGAGGCGCTCGAGGCCGCGCTCTTCGAGATCCTGGAAGCTGCCGACGATGAGGCCAGCGAGGAGCTGCGCTAAGCTGCGCGGCGTTCGTCGGGCGGGCGTGCACGATTCAGTGCCAGATTCAAAGCAGAGTTCTGAAATGGGGCGGTGTAGCTCAGTCGGTTAGAGCGGCGGCTTCATAAGCCGTAGGTCGGTGGTTCAAGTCCACTCACCGCTACCAGTTCTACCTCTAGTCGATCTCATTACCCACGTAGCCCACGAAATCACCATCGCCGATCGCCAGATCGCGTCCCCGATTTCGTAGTCGTTGCGCTCGGCTGGATCGACGGAAGAGTATTGAACGAACTCCCAATCGTTGCCTTCCGAGTCGTGGAAGTAGACACGGGTGCGATGCGGATGTTGGTTGGGAACGGTTGAATCCCGGTAGCCGGCCGCCTTGAGTCGAACGCGGACCGCTTCGGCATCGGACACCTCGTAGCCGAGATGATTGAGTCCGGGTTTGGCGCCGTAGGGTACCCAGGCTTCGGCCGGCGTCGCGGTCGCCTCGGTGAGGGCGAGGTCGGTCTCGTCGGTCCCGATGTGCACCCAGCGAGACCCGGATCGGGGTCTTGCCCTCACCGCGAACCTGGAAGGTCGGGAGCGCGGTGCGAATGAAGCGGATGGCGTCATCGATGTCACGGACGACGAGATTGGCGTGCCCGAGTCGAGCGATCCTGGCAGACCTCCTGGGCGCGAAGACATCATCGCTCGGCGCAGCCGGCCGGCCCATCGATGGGTCGCCTCGATAGCCCATCGATGGTCTCTCTTCCTTGATCTGAGAATGCGTGCATGGTGGCTCCCCGCTGGGCGTTTCTGTCCGAGGGACTTCATTTGTTCGATCAATGCGTGCGTCTACGGCGGCGGTTGGTACCAGACCGGTGACGTGACCGCGCGCTCTTGAATCGTCGCCGGGACGAGCGCATGACGTTTCGTTCCCAGACGAATCGCATCCCAGGTACTCCAGCGACAGGTCGGAACCTGAAGGACGCGCACGTAGTAGAAGGCTTGCTGTTTCGAATCGAAAGAAGGATCCCGCCACCAGGCGCGCAGAGCCTGGGCGCCGCTCGCCGCGTCCGGCGTGCAGGTTTCGAGATCCGGCTCGGCGGCTTTCTCTGGACAGCGATGGTGGGTCGCGTCTGGTGCGGCTCCTCCCGGGCAACCGACATCGAAGATCGCTTCGTAGGCAACGCCATCTTCGACCCAGCCCTTGATGATCTGGACCCGCTCGAGATCCGCTTCGAGTGGATCCTTCAAGGCGACGATCAAGAAGGTTGGTGCCTGGGCGGAAGGACTCGAATCCCTTCCGGTTTTCGCAGAGAGACTTCCGCCCATCGGTACGCCGCGTGCGTAACCGACCCGGCGGATCTCGCCGTCGAGTTCGTCGGCTTCGAAGTCCCAACCCGCAAAGAACCGGACCCGAATTCGAGGACCGGACGTGGAGAAGGCTTCGCGCCGGCGAAGCGCGTCGAAGAGTTCGGCGCGGGTATTGGCGTCCGCCCAGATCCCGGCCAGCCCGGCGGCCCCCCAGGAGGTCGAGACCTTGGGTTGGCGTTCGAGGGTCGAATTATTCGACTCCCGCCACGACAACCGACGCTCCGCAGTCGAATCCCCGATCCCAATCTTTCCCGTGTAATTCGATTCTTCAAAAGGGCTCGACGCGTTATGCCCATCGGTCGAGCCGATCATGCCGAGCTGGTAGGGATTGGCGCCAATGTTTTCCCGCAGTTGCAGGCCCGCTTTGAGTGCATCTCGGACATAGCTGCCGACGGGTCGACTCGAAAGCGAGGGGTTCAGGGTTCGCCACGGCGCCATCTCGAAAGCCGCCCATTCATCGTCGGGCGAGAGGATCGGCAAGGTCTCGGATTGGCCCTTGATCTGCAGGACTTCGACCATGGGCTCGTTGTGCGCTCTTCGCTCGGCCCAGGAGCGATCGATCGCGCTGCCATCCCATTGGGTACGCGCGAACATGAGGCCGTTGCTTCCGTTCGAGTTGTGGGGAATCGCGAGTAGATCGTCGCCTTGCGCGCGTACGACGTCCATCCATTTCCAGAGGTCTTCCGGGTTCTGCGAGTCCATCGAGGAAAAGGGGCGAACCGGGACGTTGCTGCCTCGAAAGAGAACATTGCGATGGAGATTCTGGAAGGAGGGGTTCGAGCTGTACTCGTAGCCGACGAAGGCGGTGAAGACGCCGGGGTCGTCGTAGCGGTTCGCGAGATCGACGAGTTCCCGCCATGCGGGTGCGACGACGGCATCGGTCACGAGTTCGGGAATGGGTCGTCGTCGTGCGAATGTATTCTTGATTCTCTTCCAGGCGACAAGGGAGGCGTTGCCATCGAGGCGAAACCAATCCTGCATGAGTGGGAGGGCGTGGAGTGGATGTCTGATGGCGGTCGTCGCCTGGATCACGCCGAGATATTCCGCGTGGTCGGTCAGCGCCATGAAGTCCAGGGGGGGACCCGCGAGCTGGATGGGCCGACCGCCGACATGGGGGATGCTCTGGCCGAGCGCGTAGCGATAGGCGTTCTCCGGGCCCACTCGAACGCCAGCCCCGAAGGCATCGAGCGACCAACTCGAATGAATGTGTAGATCTCCGAAGAACGCCCGGCGATTCGCGGCAGGGAGCGCCCGCTCGGGCGGGGCGTTCGTTGCGGTCACATCGTCTGATGTTGCTTCGTCGAGGCAAGCCAGCGTCGACAGCGACAGCGCCAGCGCGACAATTCCGGCACCCATGGACGCGGTCACCCGATTGATCGAGCCTTTCCGAGCGCGCGCCGCGAAAGTCATGCGGGTCGCCGTCTGGCCATGTTAGTCGTTCCCATAAGCGGCGCCGCCATCGACCTTCAGAATCGTTCCGGTCGTGTAGCGTGACGCATCGCTGGCCAGATAGAGAGCGGCACCGACGATCTCTTCGGGCTCGCCGCCTCGACCGAGTGGGATCATTTGCTTCAGCTGCTCGACCATCGCATCGGGCCACGCCTTGCTGATGTCCGTCATGAAAGCGCCGGGCATGATGCAATTGACGCGGACCTTCGGCGCGAACGTACGCGCGAAGCTCTTCGTCAGGTTGTGAAGCGCGGCCTTCGCCGCCCCGTATGGAATTTCGGCTGCGGAGGGTTGTACGGCTGCGACGCTGCTGACGCCGATGATCGAGCCTCCGTCTGCGTTCACCATGGCCTGCCCGAGGACGGCGGTGAGACGGAAGGCCCCCTTCAGGTTCACACCCATCACCTTGTCGTAAAGCGCTTCAGTCACCTCGGTGATACTGGGATAGAGCGGCGACATGCCCGCGTTGTTGACCAATACGTCGATGCGACCGAAATGATCGAGCGTCTCTTTCGCCAGGGCATCGCATTGCTCCCAGTTGGCCACGTGGCAGCCAACGGCGAGCGCTCGCTGACCGGTCTGATTCTCGACTTCGCGTGCGAGTTTCTCGCAGGCATCCTTCTTTCGGCTGGCGATGACGACGTCTGCCCCGACGGCTGCAAATGCCTGAATCATCTGTTTGCCTAGACCCCGACTGCCACCGGTAACCAGCGCGACCTTTCCGTCGAGCCGGAAGAGCGATGTCGGATCGACACTGGACGTCATGATTCGTTTTGTCCTTTCGGGTTCGAGACGGTCTTCCCGAGTCGGTGCTTCTGGACCTTGCCGCTGGCCGTCCGCGGCAGTTCCGTTTCGAGGATGATCTCACGTGGTTGTTTGAAGCGAGCCAGCCGGGTCTTCAACCATTCTAGGAGAAGAGCGGGCTCGATTGTCGCCCGCTTCGTGAGGACGATGTGAGCGCGCCCCGCCTCGCCCCACTCCGGGTCGGGCACGGCGACCACGGCCGCATCGTCGATCTCGGGATGAGCGATCAGGGTGGCTTCGACTTCCGCCGGATAGACGTTCTCTCCACCGGAGATGTACATCTCGCGCGATCGGCCGACCAACGTCAGATCGAATTCTTCGTCGCGCGTCGCGAGGTCCCCGGTTCGCACCCAGCCCTCGCGCAGGGTCTCGGCCGTCGCGGCCGGACGCTGCCAATAGCCGAGCATCGTGATCGGTCCTCGCACGACGATTTCACCGACCTGACCCGGCGCGACGTCGCGCCAGACACCGGCCTCCCTTTCGATTGTCTCGGGGTCGACCAGGCGAAGCTCCGCATGTCGAACGGGTCGGCCGACGCTGCCTGCTTTCTCGAGAGCGTATCGGGCATCGAGGCAGGTGAGGATCGAAGTCTCGGTCTGTCCATAGCCCTGCCGGATCAGTAGGCCGTGTTCGTGAAAGGCGTGGATCATCTCCGGGGCTGCCGCCGCGCCGGCGCTGAACGCGAAGCGAAGACAGCTCGGTGGCGTCGACAGGGGTTCGCCGCTCTCGAGAGCCTCGAGTAGACGCTGATACATGGTGGGGACGCCGCCAAAATACGTCACCGATTCCGATTCGATGGCCGTCCAGACCCGGGCCGCCGAGAAGCCTTCCTGGAGAATGAGGCCGGCTCCCTTGAACGTCGCCGGAAGCGCCAGGATCAGCAGGCCCAAGGAGTGAAAGAGGGGCGCCGCGACGAGCACGCGGTCCGAAGACTCGATGGCGAAATATTCCTCGGCGTTCCGGCTGTTGTAGAGCGCCTTTCGATGCGGGAGCAGGGCGCCCTTCGGCTCGCCCGTGGTTCCCGAGGTGTACATCAGGATCATCGGATCATCGGGTCGGACGGGATGGAGGGTCGAGCTCGGCGTGTGGGCAGCCAATCCCTCTTCGTAGGGATCGGAGTCGTTTCCGCTTTGCTCTCGGGCCGTATCGTTGCCAACGTCCAGCAGACGGGGCGGCTCGGTCTTCATGAGCGTGCCGGCTTCGTCTGCCCGCGATCGCCATGGCTGTTCGACCAGGAGCACTCGAGGCGTTGCGTCGTCGAGTTGGAACGCGACTTCGGCCGCCGTCAGGCGGGCGTTGATCGGAAGTACGATGGCAGCCAGGCGAGCGGTCGCAAAAACGGCCTCGAGCATCGCGCCCCGGTTGCCCAACCACAGGGCGACGCGGTCGCCGGCGCCGACCCCCTCGGCCTCGAGCCATGCCGTCAATCTTCGAATCCGGTCTTCGGCGGTCGCATAGTCACAGCGGCGATGCTCGTCGACCCAGGCGAGAGCGGTGGGTTGTTCGGCGGCCCAACGCGCGATCCAGGAACCCACGTTGTGATCGGGCGATGGCTCGCCGGTCGCGGACGAATGGGAGGGAGAGATCGAAGCGGGGGTGTTCGAGAGGTCGTTGGCGGAGATCGAGGATTTCATCGCGGGCGCCGAGAGTACCTGGGCGCCCTTTGGGCGCCAGCGTCGGGCGGGCGCCCGACGGGGCACCGTCGTGGTGGCACCGCGGGCGAGTCAGGTCGGGGTATCCTCGGGGTATGTTGGATCGAGACTGCCAGGACGTGCTCGAGGGAATGGGTGTTCGCGGGGGCCGGATGCTGATTGCGGTTTCCGGGGGCCGCGACTCGATGGTCTTGCTCGACCTGTTGAAACGCTGTCTGCCCAGGCTCGCCGGAGAGGAGGTGGAAGGCGTAGTCGCCCATGTCCATCACGGCCTCCGAGGGGCCGATTCGGATGCCGATCAGCGCCATGTCGAGGCCGCGGCCCGGGAGGCAGGCCTCGACTTCTGTTCGCGCCGCGTCGATCCCGAGCGGGAGCGGGAGGGCCTTTCGAGTCGGGAGAGGCCGACGATCGAGGAGGCCGCTCGCAATCTTCGTCGCGAGGCGCTGCTGGAAATGGCCGCTGAGACCGGATGCGATTGGATTTCCACCGCTCATCACGCCGGGGATCAAGCGGAAACGGTGCTGCTGCGCCTGTTCCGGGGCACGGGACCCGATGGCCTGGCGGCGATGGCTCCGCGCAGTACCGATGGACGATGGTTGAAACCACTGCTGCGGGTTTTGCCCGGGGCGATCGAGGATTGGGCGCGCGAGAAGGGAGTCGAGTGGCGAGAGGACGCCTCCAACCAGGACCGGCGATTTGCGCGTAACCGACTCCGGCTCGATTGGATTTCGCAGCTTTCGGAGAATTTCAACCCGCAGCTTCTAAGGGCCTTGAGCGATCTTGCCGAAGCACAAAGATGGGATGTCGAATGGACGCGCGGACTCGTCGAGGAAGCCAGCAAGGAGCAGATTGAATTTGGAGAGGCCGGAGTTCGCTTTGCACTCGATGGTTGGGACAGCTTGCCCGAGGCTTTGGCGCGACGACTGGTTCGACTCGCGCTGGACGAATCGGGCCTGGGTCGCGATATCACGAGGGTTCATCTCGTCCGCGTGCTCGAGTTCTTGCGTCGAGGACGATCCGCTCCGAGAAACAAGAAACTGGAGCTACCCGGGGGGTTTCTGGTTCAGCGAAGAGACGATTGCTTCGAACTCTTCCAGCCAGGACACTGAAACGGGATCGATCCGCTCGAAAATGCTAGGGTACATGGGCGAGATTGAACGGATTTTTCGGGACCTGGGCGATTCGGCAAAGAGTCTGGCGGCGAATTCCCGGACCGACTCGAGGGCCATTGTCCGGCCTGAGGAGGGTTTACTCCGACTTTGGGGGAAGTCGAAGAGCCCAGCCCGTTGGCCGAGGTTTGAACCTCTCGTCGAGCGAGAGGGTCGGAGCACTGGACTCGCGACCTCATGTGCCCAGAATACAAGGCTTCAGCGGAGGATTGCTTCCCTGAAACGCGCCCGCGAATTTGGTGATCGGAGCATCGTGTGAATCAGCAGTTCTACAAGAATCTGGCCCTCTGGGTCGTCATCCTCGTCGTGATGCTCTTGCTCTTTACGACTCTGAAGCAGAGTGACGCGCCGCCCCCGAATATCCCGTTCAGCGAGTTCATGGACAGCGTCGCCACCGGCGAAATCGAATCCGTCACGATCGAGGAAGGTCATATCAAGGGTGAGTACACGGACGGCCGCGAATTCACGACGTATACCGCGCCGACCGCCGTCACGAACGAATTTCTGAAGGACTTCAAGGAACGCAATATCCGAACGGAGTTGAAGCCACGGGACGAGGGCAGCTTCTGGCGTCAGATCCTGATCATGTGGTTCCCCCTGGTTCTCTTCATCGGACTCTGGATCTTCTTCATCCGGCAGATGCAGAGCGGCGGCGGCAAGGCCATGAGTTTTGGCAAGTCCAAGGCCCGCCTGCTGACCGAGGGCCAGCAATCCGTCACGTTCAAGGACGTCGCGGGCATCGACGAATCGAAAACCGAACTCGAGGAGATTATCGAGTTCCTCCGTGAGCCGAAGAAATTCACGCGCCTGGGCGGCCGGATTCCGAAGGGCGTATTGCTCGTGGGACCTCCGGGTACGGGAAAGACCCTTCTCGCAAGGGCGGTCGCGGGCGAAGCGGCCGTTCCCTTCTTCTCGATCTCGGGCAGTGACTTCGTCGAGATGTTCGTCGGCGTCGGCGCATCCCGAGTCCGCGACCTCTTCCAGCAGGGAAAAAAGCAGGCGCCCTGCATCATCTTCATCGACGAAATCGATGCGGTCGGTCGTCACCGCGGCGCAGGCATGGGTGGTGGGCACGACGAGCGCGAGCAGACGCTGAACCAACTTTTGGTCGAAATGGATGGGTTCGAAAGTAACGAGGGCGTCATCTTGATCGCGGCGACCAACCGTCCGGACGTACTCGATCCGGCATTGCTGCGTCCTGGCCGATTTGATCGCCGGGTCGTCGTGCCGAGACCGGATCTCCGGGGCCGTCTGGAGATTCTCAAGATCCATACGCGTCGGGTTCCCCTGGCAGAGGATGTCGATCTCGAATTGCAGGCACGAGGGACCCCCGGCATGGTCGGCGCGGATCTCCAGAACCTGGTCAACGAGGCCGCGCTCCTGGCAGCACGCCGCGACGCAACACGGGTCGCTCAAGAAGATTTCGAGAACGCCAAGGACAAGGTCCTGATGGGAGCCGAGCGGCGCAGCATGATCATGTCCGACGAAGACAAGCGCATCACGGCCTTTCACGAATCCGGGCATGCGCTGATCGCGATACTCACGCCCGAAGATTCGGATCCCGTCCACAAGGTCACGATCATTCCCCGTGGTTCGGCGCTTGGCCTGACTCAGACGCTGCCCGAAGAGGACCGGCTCAACTACACCAAGGACCAGATCTTCGCCGTGATTCGATACGCGATGGGCGGGCGGGCCGCAGAGGAGATCGTATTCGGTCACTTCTCGACCGGAGCCAGCAATGATCTAAAGCAAGCGACGGACTGGGCGCGACGGATGGTGACGGAATATGGAATGAGCGATGGGCTGGGTCCAGTTTCGTATGGCGATTCGCACGCCGATGTCTTTCTAGGTCGCGATCTGGTCGCGCGCAAAGACTACAGCGAGCAGAAGGCGCGTGAGATCGATGAAGAGATCGCGGCGATTCTCAGCGAGAGATACAAGGAGGCGCATCAGCTTCTGCTCGACAATCGGGATCTGTTGAATCGAGTCACCGACGCGCTTCTCGAACGCGAAACCCTCGAAGGGTCGCAGCTGGCCATTCTGCTGAAGGGCGAAGAATTGCCGCCCCCGGAACCGAGCGAAGAAGTTTCCAAGGCTTCCTCTGCACGGGGAGAACGAGACGAGCCCGATGAGGGTTCCGATCCGGCGGATGACAAGAGGGGCGGAAGTGTTCCGGACCCGGAGCCGATGCCGAGTTAGGGGGCGACCGCTGTTTGTGAAGCCCGTCGGGTGACGCAAACGGACGGGTCGTGTCGAGTGCGATCGGGGGAGCGCGAACGTGATCACGGTATTGTGGAATTTCGGGGCGGACTTGGCGGAGTTCTTCAACTCCCGCTTCGACCCCTTCCGCGATACGGTCGACATTCTGCTCGTGACCGCCGGGATCTATTGGCTGCTCTTGCTGATTCAAGGGACCCGGGCGATTCAGATCCTGGTTGGCTTGATCGTCTTGATTGCGCTTTCCCTGGCGTCGGAACTATTTCAGCTCGCCGCACTCGGAATGATTCTCGAACGATTTCTCGGCTCGGCAGTCCTGATCATCGTCATTCTATTCCAGAACGATATCCGTCGTGCGCTGGCGCGAGTAGGCCGCGGGTTCTTCCCTTCCTTTTCTGCGGAACGAGAGACGCAGGTCGTGGAAGAGATCGTGCGAACTGCGGGCGCTCTCTCGCAGCGAGGTCACGGCGCCCTGATCGTACTCGAGCGGGAAAGCAATCTCGGCGATTTGATCGAAGCCGGCGTCCCCGTCGACGCGCAGATCTCGAAGGAACTCTTGACGAGCATCTTTCAGCCCTCGTCGCCCATGCACGATGGGGCCGTCGTGATTCAGGAGGGCCGCGTGTCGTCGGCCGGATGCATTCTGCCGCTGACCCTGCGCACGGATCTGCCTGAGGGGCTCGGTACGCGTCATCGCGCCGCAGTCGGGATTACCGAAGAGACGGACGCGCTCGTCGTCGTCGTCTCAGAAGAGACAGCGAACATCTCGGTCGTTCTCGGAGGCCAGATGCTTCGCGAGCTCGACGCGCCTCGTCTACGTGTCGTGCTGCGTGAAATCCTCGGTGGTGAACGCAAGGAATTACCCGATCCATCGGAAGTCACGAGCGGACTCGAAATCGCCGAAGGACCCGAATCACAGACTGCGCAGAAGGGCGAGCGGGCTACGGCCAGCTGACGAACGGCCGAAGGGCCGGAGAGGGAGCAGCGACCGATGGCGTCGCGTTTTCAGAATTTGCGACCGGGTGTTCTGGTGCTGGCACTCGCGATTAGCGTCTTTATCTGGGCCGTTGCCCAAGGCACGTCCAGTATCCAGGAATCCTTCGATGTTCCGGTCGAGCTGGTCGGGGTCGAGGAAGGCCTGGTCGTTACGGACCAGAACTCGGACGCGATCAACGTTCGCTTGCGCGGAAGTCGCGCGTCTCTTCGCAATCTCGATCGCGACCAGATGAAATATCGCGTGGACGCAAGCGGCGGCAAGCCCGGCGTCGCAGTCTACGAGGTCGACGTCGAGACCATCGAACATCCTACCGGTACGACTTTCGCGGGCCATTCCCCATCGAGAATTCAAGTGCGTTTCGAAAAACGCGGGCGCAAGGCCGTCACGGTCCGGGCGGAGATCCAGGGCGTTCCGGCACCTGGTTTTCATGTCGCCGGTGTCGTCATCGAGCCCGCGAAGGTCTGGCTCGAAGGGGCGCGCAGTCAAGTGATGCGACTCAATGAAGTCGTGACCGAGACGATCGATATCGCGGGCCTCGCGGCCAACGAAAATCGCGAGGTACGGCTAGTTCTTGGCGGCGGCACGGTCTGGGCCGAAGACAACAGCCCGCTACAGGTCGAGGTTCGAATCGAACCCGATCCGCTTCCCGAGCCGATCCTGGATCTCGAGAATCCGAAAGGCGCCGAGGAGGAAGTATGAGCGGCGATTCGACGCGAAAACTCTTCGGCACCGACGGGATTCGAGGAACCGCGAACTCCTACCCGATGACGCCCGAGGTTGCACTTGCGCTGGGTCGTGCCATTGCTCATGTGTTCCGAGACCAGGAGGGCGGTCGCAAAGAGATCCTGATCGGCAAAGACACGCGGCTTTCCGGTTATATGTTCGAAGATGCGCTGGCGGCGGGCATTTGTTCGATGGGCGTGAACGTGATTCAGGTCGGTCCGGTCCCGACGCCGGCACTGGCGTTCTTGACCCGCGATATGCGCTGCAACGCCGGTGTCATGATCACGGCCAGTCACAATGCCTATCAGGACAACGGGATCAAGTTTTTCGCCGCCGATGGATTCAAACTCCCCGATAGCGATGAGATCCGAATCGAGAGATTGATCGAATCGGGCGAAGTGGCGGAAGTCAGCGTAGCCCCCGACGAGATCGGACAAGCTCAACGAATCGACGATGCCCGTGGCCGCTATATCGTCTACCTGAAGAACACCTTCCCGAGAGATCAGACACTCAAGGACATGCGCATCGTCATCGATTGCGCCAACGGTGCGGGCTACCGGGTCGGTCCGACCGTCTTTCGAGAGCTTGGTGCCGAAGTCTTCGAAATCGGCTGCGAACCCAACGGGCGCAACATCAATGAAGACTGCGGATCCTTGTACCCGGAACGAACGGTGAGCAAGGTTCTCGAGCTACGCGCGGATATCGGGATCGCCCTCGACGGCGACGCGGATCGTGTAGTTGTGATCGATGAGCGCGGTGAGATCTTTGATGGCGATCTGTTGATGTGGCTCTGCGCTCGAGACATGCACGCTCGCGGTAGGCTCGCAAACGATACAGTGGTGGCGACGGTCATGAGCAACCTCGGCCTCGAAGTTGCTTTGTCTTCGATTGGCGTAGAACTCGAGCGCACCTCGGTCGGCGACCGTTATGTCGTCGAAGCGATGCGCAAGGGTGGGCACAATCTCGGTGGCGAGCAGTCCGGACATATTCTCTTTCTCGATGACTCGACAACCGGGGATGGCATCATGTCGGCGCTGCAGGTATTGGCCTTGATGGCGCGCAGCGGTAAGCAACTTTCGGACCTCCGGGACGGCTTCGAACGTTTCCCCCAAGTGACCGTGAATATCGCCGTATCCGAGAAGCGACCGCTCGAGGAACTGCCGAGCTTTTTGTCGGCCGTACGCGACGTAGAGGAAGAACTCGCGGACGCCGGTCGCGTGTTGGTGCGTTATTCCGGGACGGAATTGAAGGCACGCGTCATGGTCGAGGGGCGCGACGAGAAGCGCGTGCAGATGCTCGCCGACGGTCTGGCCAAGACGCTCGAGCAGGCCCTCGACGGGTCGGGCTGAAAGAGGTTTATGCAAATCGTCCTTTCGTTGGACAGTTGGGCGGCACTTCGGGATTTCGCCAACCACAATCGAAGCGAACTCGGTGCTGCGGCCGCATTGTCCGAATTGGCCGGCGTGGATGGGCTGCGACTCTCGATCAACGATGACCTGACGCCTGTGCGGGAAGCGGATGTCGACGAACTTCGCCGCGCCGCGCGAGCGTTTGAGCTGAGGATGCCGGTTTCTCAAAATCTGTTGAAGGTCCCGCTCCAGGCGCGGCCCGATCGAGTCGTATTGGTGGGCGAACACCGTGAGTCGATAGGATTCGCCTCGCCCGTGGATGCCCGCGTGGCCGGGCCGGGGCTTGGCGTCGTCCTGCGTTCACTCGAAGAAGCAGGTATT
>CAWLAJ010000078.1:0-15594 GCA_963854795.1 Deltaproteobacteria bacterium UBA4427
GCGCGGACGGTTCAAACGTCCCTAGCGTCCGAGCACGTCGTCCCTGATGGATTCGACCACCTTGGCGACGGACTCGACCTCGGACGTCCCGACTCCCACGCCGGAAAGCGCCTCGGCGAGATGACCCGCGAGCGAGTCGAAATGCTGATCCGAAAGACCCTGTGAAACGGCCCTCGCGTGCGCTGCTCGCATCGCGCGACCGCTATATCGATTGAGACCGCCAAAGGCCACCGTCAAGAATGCCTTGTGCTTTTCCGCCTGACGCGACATTTCGATTCCGCCAAAGAAGGACGCCAGCGAATCATCGGCCAGCACGCGTTCATAGAGCGCTTCGACCTCGGCCGGATCCTCAACACGCCGAAGAGTCGCGAGAAGCCCTGCGCGCAATCGATGGGGGGAAATCGGAAGTTCTAGATAGAGTGACCAACCCGCCTCCGCGAGCTTCGATTCGTGGTCGCGTCAGCTCGTGAGGCTCCGCAACATGGATTTCAGGGCACCGAACTCCCCGTCTGCGTGGATTCGCTGTCCGAGCTCGACCGCACTCAGATCGAGTCCTGAATTGTCAACGATCAAGAGTTGGAAGGGATCCCCATCGTCGGCGCCTACGCGGAGCGTTTCGCAGATCTCCGTTGCCTGGGAGACGGAGGCGGGTCGCATTCCGAACCCTTCGAGGTATTCGAGAAGCGTCGCGCGCCACGTTGGGTCGCTCGCCGCAACCAGAACGCGAACGCCCTGCAGTTCCTGATGGGTAAAGTCATACGCACCCGAAACATCCGCTCTCGTGAGGGGCAACGAAAAAGAAAAGGTCGAGCCGGACCCGACCTCGCTTTCGATGACGATTTCTCCACCCATCAACTCGACCAGCGTCTTGGAAATTGCGAGCCCGAGACCGGTTCCCCCGTATCTGCGCGTGGTCGACGCGTCTGCCTGACTGAAGGCGTCGAAGAGCCCGGCGACCGCGGCTTCGGGACCGGGTATTCGTCGCTCAGCTACATCCGTGGGTTTCCGATCAGTCGAATCAAGATCGACCATGCCTTCGTTTCGTCGATCACGACGAACGCGAATGATGCCATCTTTACCGCAGCGATCATCGCGATGCGTCATACCCTCGGCCTCTCCGTCGTCGGCGAAGGCGTCGAAACTCAAGAGCAGGCTGACTTGCTGGCCATTCAGGGCTGTGATGAATTGCAGGGTTATCTGTTCAGCCGGCCCTGTCCGGCAGACGAATTCGAAGGTCTTCTGATCCAGGAGAAGACACCGCCCGAGAGCTAGGCCTCTTCTTCCTCATCGGGTTGCACCATTCCATACGCTTCGAGGTCGTCCTGGGTCGCTTCGCCGGAATGCGGCTCCTTCTTCTCGCCGACTTCCTTTTCGCTCGCGCGCATTTCGCGTTTGCGCGCAGCCTTCTCGGCCTTCTCGCTCTCGCGCTTCCGCTTGAGAACGCTCATTCGACTTGCTCTGGCCATCCATCATCCCTCCACGTCGCAGATCCGAGACCCCCCATGGGCTCCGCGGCGATGCGTAGTCATTCCATTCACTTTCAGCGCCTGCGTGCGACCGTCGGCCTGAAGCGCCTAACGCCCATCAGCTCCTCAGCCGCCGCGCCGCTCCTGCGCGACGTTCACTTTGAGGTTCCGACCTCCGAAGTCCTTTCCATCGAGCGCTGCGATGGCCGCGTCCGCGGCCGCAGCCTCCTCCATCTCGACGAAACCGAACCCCCTTGGGCGACCCGTCTCCCGATCTCCAATCAGATCCACGCCCAAGACCGCTCCGTACTCGCCAAAGAGCGTTCGGAGTTCATCCTCCGTCGAGGTAAAGGGCAGGTTTCCGATGTACAAACGCTTTCCCAATTCCGAACCCTCGCGAAGACTCCGGGACTCGCATGCCCGTCGGATCGACCGGATGAATGCGATCGATCAGCGGTCGCGGTCCACCGTTAGCCGCCAACACGTACAGAATCTAGCACCATGACTCGAAACGCACACGGGTCGAAGATGCCCGAAGATTGGGTCCCGAACACCCGATGGACGCTCAAGTCGCGACGGAGGCTCGCGCTGCAACCCGCGTATACCAGGCCTGCAACCGTTCACACTTCGCGTCGAGGGGCTGGCCGATCGTCGCGCCGAATTCGAGAAATACGAAGAGCAGAATGTCGGCGAGCGTAAAGCGATCGCCGCAAATGAACTCCTTCCCTTCCATCAGTCCGTCGAGCCACGCGAGCTTCTCCTGGGCGATCTCCTTGAAGTCGTCCGCGGCTTGCGGGATGCAGTGGATTCGATCCTTGAAGAGCGGCAAACCCTCGGCGAAGCGAAATCCCGAGCCCAACGACTCACAGATATTCAGATCGATTCTGCGGACCCACATTCGCGTTTCCGCGCGCTCTTCGGCGGTCGACCCGATCAGCGAACCCGATGACTTCTCGTCGAGGTATTCGATGATCGCGGTGATCTCGGCGAGAAACGAACCATCGTCGAGTAGGAGGGTCGGCAGCTGACCGGAGGGATTGCGGGCCAGATGCGAGGCCTGTCGATTCTCGCCCGTCATCAGATCGACGGTTTCCGTTTCAACGTCGACGCCAAGTTCAGCGATCGAAATGACGACCGCTCGGGGGTTCGGGCCTATTCCTGTAAAAAGCTTCATCTTGTGAACTCCTGAATCGAATTGTAGATAGGGTGAAATTTAGAGAGCAGAAACTCGGACGGGGGCGCGATGGCGTTCCGAAGGGTGGCGCAATCCGGCCCTACGAGCAAAGGGCTCAGGCGGCGCCGTCAATCGCCTCGAAAGGTGTCGAGATCGAGCTTTCCCTCACTCCGGGCCACGATACAGGAGACGGTGGCATCTCCTGTGATATTGACCGCGGTCCGCGTCATGTCGAGCAGTCGGTCGACGCCGAGAATCAGGCCGATGCCCTCGACCGGAAGATCCATCTGCCGCAACACCATCGCCAACATGATCGTGCCCACGCCGGGTACGCCGGCGGTCCCGATCGAGGCGAGCGTCGCGGTCAGGACGATCGTCAGATACCCGGCCGGACCGATTTCGATCCCGTAGGCCTGTGCGATGAAGACCGTGGCAACGCCCTGCATGATGGCCGTGCCGTCCATGTTGATCGTCGCGCCGAGCGGAACCGTAAAGGAGGCGACCCCGCGATCGACGCCAAGGCGCTCCTCGACGGTCCGAAGGGTGACGGGCAGCGTCGCGCCACTACTCGCCGTCCCGAACGCCACGCTCATCGGCGCGCGCAATTTGCGAAAGAAGCCGGCCGGGCTGAGGCGACCCAGGACGATCAAGAGCAGGGGATAGGTCAGGAAGGCATGCAGGAAGAGGACGGCGAGAACCAACAAGAAGTATTTCAACAGGTTCTCGAACGCGTCGATGCCCTCATTGGCGAAGACCTTCGCGATCAGGCAGAAAATGCCGATCGGCGCGATCTGCATCAGCATGAAAACCAATTTCATGATCACGGCGTTCGCGCTCTCGAAGAGTCGAAGCAGATCGCGACCGGGCTCGCCGACGAGCGTCATCGCAACACCGAGAAGAACGGCGAACACGATGACCTGCAACATGCGACCTTCGCTCATCGCCTCGAACGGATTGCTTGGAAAGATCTCGATCAGGATCTGGGCGAAACCAGGCGTCTCCTTCGCCGCATAACCGAGCGCTTCTGTCGGAAGATCGAAGCCTACGCCGGGTCCGACGATCACTGCTGCCGCGATGGCCAGACTGATGGCGATCGCGGTGGTCAGCAGATAGAGGCCGAGTGTCTTGCCTCCGATTCGCCCGAGCTTGGTCACGTCTTCGAGCGCTGCCGTCCCGCATGCCAACGACACCAGAACGAGGGGTACGACGAGTAGTTTCAGACTTCGAAGAAAGATCTCACCCACGACGTAGAACGCGTCGTCGACCAGAAAGCGGGTTAGCGCCAGGTCTGGGCCGACTCGGTTGATGACGAGCCCAACCAACATTCCCCCGGCCAGTCCGATCAGGATCCGCCGCGTGAGTAGACTCGTATCGCCGAATGCCGATTCCGGCGCGGCTGCGCTCATGGCTCCCCTCCCCCTCGACCTACAAGATACCTGATCCCGGGCCGTGACTCGTGATCAGTCCGCTGCCCGCGGTCGACTGGCCATCGCGAAGACACCGACCACGGCAAGGGCCGCGAACAACGAGACCATTCCGTTCGGCGCGAACCCCAGGTCCGGGCCGTCGATGCCACTCCCGATCAACATGGCGATCCCGACCCCGACCAACGCCTCGCCAGCGACAACCCCCGAAGCGAAAAGAATGCCTTTCTGGGTAGACGAGGTCGTCGACTCCGCTTGCCGGCGACGTCCAGCCCACTCGATCAAGCCACCGACGACGATGGGAACCGCCAGACCGAAGGGAAGATAGAGCCCGACGGCGATCGGCATGAGATGGAGTCGGAAGGAAGCCCCTCGACTCTCGATCATGCGATCGACGAACAGGACTGCGATTCCCACGCCCGCACCCAACCCGACGAGTCCCCAAGGCAGATACTCGCCCCCGAAGAATCCGCGCGCGAGGCTCGCGAAGAGACTCGCCTGGGGCGCCGCGAGTTCGCGTGAACCGATTCCATACGCGTCGTGCAGGAGCTGCAGGACCGGTGCCATCACGAATGCCGCGACGACCACACCGGCGAGTTGCATCTTCTGTTGTTGACGTGGGGAAGCACCGACCAGCGAGCCGGTCTTCAAATCGTTGCAGACATCGCCGGCTGTACAAGCGGCGCAGCAAACGATCGCCGCCACACCCAGCGTGGCCACCATCCCCTGGACACCCGTATAACCGAAGAGCCAAAGCAACCCGCCCGTCATGAGAACCGCGGTGATGGTCATGCCCGAAACGGGGCTATTGCTATTGCCGACGAGTCCGACGATATAGCTGGCGACTCCGACGAAGAAGAAGGAAGCAACGACCATGATCAAAGTAGCCAGTGCCGTCACTCCGGCATCGCCCGTAAAGCGCCAATACAGGATCCCGACGATCCCGATCGCGAGAGCCGTAAAGAATGCGATCGTGCCGGAAGAGAGATCGACGCGGAGCGCATCGGAGTCGGCCCGCGAGGACCAGCCCTTTCGTAGCTCGACGAGCGCGCGACCCAGCCCCGCGCGTACGCGAAAGAGCGCGTGCAGTCCCCCAACCGCCATGGCACCCACGCCGACATAGCGAATGCCGTTCGACCACAGCGCCCACGCGCGATCGGCGGCACTGCCTTCGAAACCCGCGGACGAGGCGTCTACGAGCGCGCTCGACTCGGGCGCCAGCAGCGCGACCATCTCGGGCGCCAGCGGAAGCAGAACCAGCCATCCCAGCACACCGCCCAGGAAGATCTGCAGCGCGACTTCGAGACGAACGATGTAGCCGACCGCCAACAAGGCTGGGGACAGGTCGGCGCCGATAAAGAAGGGACGCACGCCGGCCGCCGTGACGGCCCCTTCGATCGACGATTGCAGGATTCCGAAGAACGCGACCGCCAACTTCACGGTCGCCCCGAGAATCCCGCCGCGAACGACGGCCTGTCCGTCCTCGGGGCCCGCGGTGTCCGCGCCCGCTTCGAGCACCGAAGCACACGCCACACCCTCCGGATAGGGAAGCTCTGGACTCTCCTCGATGAAGACCCGGCGCATCGGAATCATGAAGAGCACACCGAGCCAACCGCCGGCGATAGCGATGAAGGTGGTGGCCCAGAAATCAAATTGCGCCCAGGCACCGATCAACACCAGAGCGGGAACCGTGAAGAGAATTCCCGCCGCCAGGGATTCGCCGGCCGAGGCCGCAGTCTGGACTTGATTCGCCTCGAGCACCGTCCCGCCACCCAACACCCGCCGCAGGATCAACATTGCCACGACCGCGGCGGGAATCGAAGCCGACACGGTCATGCCGACCTTGAGGCCGAGGTAGACGTTGGCGGCGCCCAGAACCGCGGCCAGCGCAAGCCCGAGCACGATCGCGCGTAGTGTCAGTTCCCCCGGTCGAGTTGGATCCGGCGCGATCTCCGCTGCCATCGAAATTCCCCCGCCCGCAAGTGAACCCAGCGCCGACAATTTGCGCAAGCACGAGCGATGTCTTTGCGTATGAGGGGGGCTGCTTCGAGGGTATCTTGGAAGGTTCGTTCTCGGGATCGAAACGAATTTAGGAATTCGTATCTATGTCCATGTTTTTACTTGGGAATCGGAAATTCAAAAGTCGAATGATTCACCCGATCGCCGAGTCTGGGCCCGACGCCCTCGGTCGCGTCCTTCAGTCCGGCTCCTCGAAGGCCACGTCCCATTCGCTTCGAGCGGACGTTCCCACATTCTCACCAAGCATTCCGAATCGGCACAGGTGATAGCGAATCGTCGAGCGGTCCTTGCCCATACGGCGGGCCATTTCGGCGACGTTGCCGCGACATTCGACGAGGTTCGTTTGAAGCACACGTCGAAACTCTTGCTGCGCGCGCCTTCGGGCCTCCATCGCCGTCATCCCCGCCATCGACTCATGAGGCTGCGCGCCGAGATCGGGCGCCAAGCCCCGAACCAGATCACAGGCTACAGGACCAATTCGATCGAGGTCGCGACGAAATTGCAGATATCGATTCGCCCCGACTCGCATCGCCTCCTCGCAGTCCGCGATCGACGCGAAAGCGGTGATCATGACGACGGGGACTTCTGAAATTTTCCGCAGCCGTCGGACCAACCCGATCCCGTCGAGTCGGGGCATCTGTTGATCGGTGACGACCAGGTCGGGCTGAGTCTTCCCGAAGATGCCGAGTGCCGAGAGACCATCCTCCGCATAACGAAGATCGAATCCCACCCGGCGCAATCGCTCGCCCACGATTCGTCGCGCGTCGGGCAAGTCGTCCACGACCAGTGCCTTCGCAACCCGCATCGGCTGCGATTCGTTCGTCGAGAGATCTATCCTCATGAGGTCGCCTTTCGAGCATCCGCCTCGGCGGTGACTCGCAGGACCCTATCAAGAAGATTCATCAGATCGGCGTCAGATCCAGAGATCGAATCGAGCCGAGCGTTTTCTTGACAAGGACACAGGCGCGCCTATCCGAGACACGCGAATGCACTGCAATTTCGAGGAGACTCGAGGCGACGAGTCCAGGAGTGGGCGTCTAGCTGCCTTCGGCCGCGATTGCGACCTGGTTCACGCCGGCTGCCTTTGCAGCGTCCATCACGGCGATCAACAGGTGGTTCTGGGACTTCTGATCGGCCTGAATCACGATCGCGCCGTTTGGATTCTCGCCGTGCAGACGCTCGATACTCGCACGCAGAGAACGCGGATCCACTTGACGGCGATCGATCCAAATCTGGCCATTCTCGGTGATCGCGATCAAGATATTGCCCTTGTCCTTGCTTTCCGCGGTCACGGCGGGCGGGCGGATGACATCGACTCCGGCTTCTTTGACGAAAGACGCGGTCACGATGAAAAAGATCAGCATGATGAAGACGACGTCCAACATGGGGGTCATATTCACTTCGCTCTGTTCTGCTCTTCGCCGTCGGTTAACGCGCACGGGCTCGCCTCCTACGCCTCCTAAAGGAATGCCATGAAATGGCAAGGCGCCATCGATCGCTCCAAACTCGGCGTCCGACCCATGGCTGGATCGAGAGGCTAGGGGCCGCACCGCCCACTAGCAAGCCATCCTGGCCAGATCCTCCGAGCGAGAACGGGTTTTCGGGTCTGACGCAGAGTCCGAGCGCAATTGAGCCGACTCTCGCCACGGTTTCCGTCTCCCGCGTCCACACCCACGGACCACGATACCCGACCGAATCACAGGTCAGGATCAGCAGAAGTTCTGGAGCCTCCTTCATTCCAGAGCGTTGGCCTGCGATAGCATGAATGCTCCGGTCGCGCCGAATGGCTCCCGGCGACGCAAGGAGAAGCGCATGGGTCTGCTAGTCGGAATGACGGAAGCGGCACTCCTGTGTTGCGTCTGGAAGACAACGGCGTGCCGCGCGATCGACAGCCTCGCAATCACGGCGATCGTGTTCCTCGTCCTTGCAGCAACGCCCCATGAGACCCCGGCGGCCTCCCCGTCGAAACCGAATGTGATCATTTTCCTCGCCGACGATCTCGGCTGGTCCGATGTCGGATTCCATGGCGAAGACGTGATCGAAACCCCCTCGCTCGATCGCCTTGCAGCAGAAGGCGCAGAGCTCCACCGGTTCTACTCGACTCCGATCTGTTCGCCGACCCGGGCTGCTCTGATGACGGGACGAGACCCGATGCGTCTCGGCGTCGTCTACGGCGTCATCATGCCGTGGATGAACAACGGGATTCATCCCGCCGAGCACTTCATGCCCGAGTCGTTTCGGGCAGCCGGATATCAAACGGCCATGGTGGGCAAGTGGCACCTGGGCCATGCACAGGAAACCTATACCCCTCGCTCTCGCGGCTTCGAACATTTCTATGGCCATCTCCATACTGAAGTCGGCTATTTCCCTCCCTTTGCGAATCAGGGCGGCAGAGACTTCCAGCGCAACGGCGTAGCCATCGAAGACGAAGGCTATGAAACCTTCCTTCTGGCGAAGGAAGCCAGTCGCTGGATCCGCGAGCGCGACAAGGAGAAGCCCTTCTTTCTATATGTCCCCTTTATCGCTCCGCATACACCGCTCGACGCGCCGGACGACCTGCTCGAGAAATACGAGGACATGGAAGACGATCGCGAAGCGGCCCGAAGCGAACAGACCGATCGAACGCGCATGATTCGCAAATTGATGCTTCAAGACAGCGCGCGCCCTGTTTATGCGGCGGTCGTCGACGCCATGGATCAGGCCATCGGTCAGGTTCTCGAAACCCTCGATCAGCAGAACCTCACGAAGGACACGATCGTGCTCTTTTTCAGTGACAACGGTGGCGCGGCCTACGCCACCGGCGGCGCCGACAACGTCCCGCTTCGTGGCGGCAAGGGCGAGGCATTCGAAGGCGGTATCCGCGTCGTGTCATTGATTCGCTGGCCCGCCGAGATCGAGCCCGGCTCGCGGATGACGAGCATCATGTCCGCCATGGATGTGTTCCCCACGCTCGCCGAAGCCGCCGGTGTCGAAATGCGAAACGAATTCGATCTCGATGGTCGAAGTCTCTGGCCGGCCATCGCCGGGGGCAAGACGATGCCGCGCGAGGAGCTTCTCTTTTTCGCCTCGGAGACACCGATCCACGGAACCTTCAACCTCACCGGTTTCAACGACGAATGGAAACTCGTCCAGACGATCAAACAGGGGCTGGTCTCGGCTGACGTGCAGAGTTGGCTCTTCAAGATTCGCGAAGATCCCTACGAGCGCATCAACCTGGCGGCCGCCCACCCCGAAGTGGTCGCCGACATGGCGGCCGCGATCCACGAATGGCGCACCATGTATCCGGTCGCGGGAACCCGGAACCAACTCGTTCCGCCCCCGGGTTGGCGCGCGCCCAGAGATTGGACCAGCTACCCGCTTGGGCTCGAAGATCTGCAATCGACGCCGGCACCGGGTATGCCGCCACCCAACGCCCTGCGCATCCTCGACTACATGCACGGCGAAGCCGGCAGACTGATCTACGATTGCGAGCCGATTCGGGTTCTGGGCGGCGGGCTTTGCAAGTAGGCGCGCACGCGAGCGGCTCGCTAGCCGAAATAATATTCCGACATATGGGTCACTTCGATCCGACTTAGATCCAGAAATCGACCGCAGCTATCCATCATCTTCTTCTGGTGGGCAGCCAATTCGGCGTCGGTCTCGGCATCCCAGAAGACCATCGGATCCGTCAGTGCCTCGATTGGAAACGTCTCTTCGACGAAGGCGGACCAATCGTCGGTAGCCTCCTTCGTCAGGACTCGAAGGATCTCATTGCGCACGTAGCCCAACGTCGACTGCGTCTCGATCGCAACTCCCTCATGATCTTCGTGCCAGATTCGCATGAACTCTTCGTGGCTGAGATCGGACCGCTTGCGAATGCAGCTCATCTGCATCGCCCCGGATGCGCGTTTTCCCTTCGTCCGGTTGTAGTGAAGCGGTCGCGATTCCGATACGAGGTAGCCCGCGATGTGACTGACGAGCTCTTCGAGTGGACCCTCGACTGCGTCGCGATCCTCGACGCGCGGGAGGCCAAAGGAAATGGCGGCCCGAATCGGAGGGTCACTCTGGCGAACCGGCGAGCCCGCCGCGACGTCGTCGTCATCAACGAAGAGACTGATCTCCTTGCCACCCGAGCTCCGCAGGATCGGAACGATTCGATCGCCGATCCGTTTGCGCAGGAGCGCCGCATCGCTGCCGACTTCATCGAACAAGAGGTAGAAGAGTTTCTGCACCGGACCTAGATCTCGACGCCCAAGACGTCGGACTCGTCGTATCTCTGATGGAGGAAGGGCAGCAGCCAGTCCCCGGGAACCGGTCGAAGAACCCGACCCACACGCTTCAACGTCCCTTCAGCGTATTCGAATTCGATGATCCTGCGAACCGGCAGGTCGGCGACCGGGTCGAAGGGCGAATCCGCCAATTCGAGTTCACCCTCGAGGCGCCAGACCTGTGAGAAATCATGATGGCAGTCGAGTCGGACGAGCTGCGGATCCTGATCGAAACCCTTCCCCGCCGTGCAGCCTGCGAATGCCTTGAAGCAGTAGCCATGCTCCACGAATTTTCGGGGACCGAGGTCTTCCACTCGCCGCGCGCTTGCCAAGAGATAGCGAACGCCCTTGCGAGTCACCTGTGCCTCGACCCGATCCACTTCTCCGCCGCTCGCAGAAGCAAATGAAATTTCCGCCAGCTTTGCCGGCAGGCCGAAGCGCTCACGCCCAAGAAGGACCCTTGCTTCGGACGTCGTCGGTTCGGTCAAGAGATAGTTGCCGGGGCTCGAATCGTAGTCGACGCGAACACCGAAAGTGGCGTAGCGCGACTCGACCGTCACGTCGGGCGCGATTGGAGTCTCGATCGACGTAAAGGAGACAGAGACTTCCGCGCCAACACTGGCTTCGAGCGGCTTCGGTACGACCGCCTCCGCAACCTCCGCATCGGTCTCGTACACGCAGCGAATCATCCGCACTCTGTGAGGCAGATCTTGATCGAAAGCGTCGTCGCCCCGTTCTAGGTCCCGAAGATTCTTCCTGTATCGAACTCGACTCATGGATCCTCTCAAGACATCGATCGCATCACAGGCCCGCGGCAGAGATCATTCTTCATCAGATCGGACCCTTGCCGTTTCGGCCGCCCAGGATCCAATCGATCATGGGAAGATGCTGCCTTCCCAGAAAGATTTCGTTCTCGACGAGATAACTCGGCGCAGCGAATACGCCATGTGCCTGCAGGTCGTCGCAGATGCGATCGAGTGCGGCCGATCCCTCGCCGGCACACCATGAAGAAAAGCTGCCGTCCGCTGCATCGAACGCGCCATCGAATCGACTGAGAAGAGCGGCGGCTTCGGCCTCGCTCGCCGGATCGAATTCGCAGGCCCAATACGCCCGAAAGCTCTCGCAGAGAAAGTCCTCGAGCTGCTTCGGGGCTCGATATCGCATCCAGAGCCACGCCAGATGAA
Source organism: Deltaproteobacteria bacterium UBA4427 (assembly GCA_963854795.1). GTDB lineage: Bacteria > Myxococcota_A > UBA9160 > UBA9160 > UBA4427 > UBA4427. Next base: position 11,515 of record CAWLAJ010000078.1, read on the forward strand.
ATGCCGCTGAACTTCCCGTCCGGTAGTAGTCGTTCAAGACCAGTCCCTGACTCTCCGCGTAGATTTCGATCTCGCGCGCGACCCTGTCCGCACGAGAGCGCCGGTGGCGGCGGCCTCGATCGTCACTCGGATCAGAAATCGATGGCGCTTTCAAACTCGAGGCCGAAAGCGGAAGCCAATTGATCGCGACGGCTCGATCGCGGGCGAATTTGATCGCGGGCGGAAGCCCGAGATAGGCCTGCGGATAGCGAATGTCGAGAGCGACCGTGAGCTTCGCCTCGGAGATCCCGGATTGAACGATCATTGGGCGAAGGACCGGTTGGCCACGTCCGGCGGATCGCCCGACTTGTCGTCGAGTAGCCAGGCGACGCGCGGCAGATGCTCGCGACCGAACCACATTTCATCGCCGACCAGATAGGTCGGTACACCATAGACGCCCGCGTCGAAGGCCCTCTCATTCAGCGCGTCGTGTTCGACTCGACCGCGTCCGGGATCGGTGTCCTCAGCCGTACCGCCGAGGTATTCCCGAAATCCATCGATGTCCGCGCCCGCCGTGCGGAGCAGGGATTCGAGCATAATGGGATCTTCGATGTCGAGTTCCCGCTGCCAGAAGAGTCGATACGCTTCGTCGAGAAATCGGTCCAGAATTGGCGCGCCCTGCCGCTTCGACCAGAGCATGGCGATCCCGGCGAGACTGGAATCCCAGATCTTCTCGGTTCCGCGGAGAGTCTTCCCGGTCAGATTCGCATATCGCCTGGCATCTCGATACGCATAACGAACGCCCGTCCACTGCTCCGCCGTACGATTGCTCTTGGTGACGCGACGCTTCCGGTCGACGCTCGCCGAGCCTAGATAGCTGGGAATGTCGAGCGTGAAGGGTCTCCAGTCGATCGGTACGCCAGCCGCCTCGCCCAACGCCCGCGTCGGGTCGATCGCAATGAACGCATACGGACTCTTCAAGTCGATGTAGACGACAAAGGGTCGGTCGTCGCGAAGCGTCGCAACCGGCGTCGGCATCAGGAACCTTGGAGCATCTGACGGAGCGGCCCGGGCATGTCCCCGGCGGACTCGCCGCCGTCGACGATGAATTCGGCTCCCGTGCAATAGGAGCTCTTGTCGGAGGCGAGCCAGAGCACGAGGTTCGCCACCTCGTCGGGTCGGCCGATGCGGGCGATCGGCGACGTGTAGGCTCTCGTGTCCTCGGATTTCGAGTCCGTTCCGAAGGGCCGCGTCATCGGGGTTTCGACTCCGCCAGGATGAACCGAATTCACTCGAATGGAATCGCATCCGAGCTCGATCGCGGCCACTTTCGTCATTCCACGTACCGCGAATTTGCTTGCTGTATAGGAGACCGCGCCGCCAATTCCCTGGATCCCCGCGAGCGAGGAAATGTTGACGATCGATCCACCACCGGCTCGTCGCATCGCGCCGATACTCGACTTCATTCCGAGAAAGGGGCCCAGCTGATTGACGCGAACGACGAATTCGAAGTCCTCGAGAGACGTCTGTTCCAGCCGCGCGAAGCGAAGAACCCCGGCGTTGTTGACGAGGACGTCGAGCTTTCCAAAAACCTCTTCTGCCCGCGCGACCGCTGATTGCCAACTCGCCTCATTCGTCACATCGAGGTGAATATATTCCGCCGACTCGCCCAGCTCCGCCGCGACCTTCTCTCCCTCTTCGTCGAGAATGTCGCCGAGCAGGACTCTTGCGCCCTCGGACACGAAGAGACGTGCCTCCTCGGCCCCCATGCCACGCGCAGCACCCGAGATCAAGGCGACTCTTCCTTCGAGTTCCTGAGACATTTCGCTGCTCCTTCGTCGTGATTCGACGCTAGCACGAGACGATCGAGATGCGGGTCGAGTTTGTCCGATCCGCTACCGAAACTCCAGCAGATTGGGATACCCTCAAGGGTTCCAGCCGCAAGAGACGGCCCCGTGAGGGAGACCCGCATGCCTCGAAAAGACGATATCCAAATGAGCCAGGACGAGATCCGCGACTACCTTCGTGGGGGACATACGATGACCCTGGTCACGAATGGTCCGCGCGGCTTTCCTCATGCCGTCGCGATGTTCTTCGTGATCGATGACGATCTCAGCATCCGCTTCGCAACCTACGCCAGCAGTCAGAAAATAAAGAACATCGAGCGCGACCCGAAAGTGACTCTCCTTGTCCAGTCGGGCATGGCCTATAGCGAGCTGCAGGGCGTGATGATCGAGGGCCGAGCGCATCTCACGACAGACCTCGAGCGGACCGTCGCGACCATGATCGAAGCCAACGCCGTAACGGGTAGTCCGCTTCCCGATCTCGACCGGATTCCCGAGGACGTCAAGCAGCGAATGGCTGCGAAGCGCGTACTCGTCACCGTCACACCCGAGCGCTTCGTCTCCTGGGATCACGGGAAGCTACCCGCCAGCAAGACGCCCGAGGGACTCCGAAAAGAGATCGGGTAGAGGATCGACAAACAGAACGATGAAGCCCCATCGATCGCCCCTCTTCCATTTCCTGCTTCTCGGATTGCTGATCTTCGTCGTACAAGTCAGCTACTCGTCCCGAGAAGAAGCGACCCGGGACCCGCGAAGCCAACCGATCTCGATCGATCGAGCGAAGGTCGAAGAACTCGAGTCGAGTTTTCGACAACAAGCCGGCCGTGACCCGACAGAACGAGATCTTGCCATGATGGTCGCCGCCGAGGTCGACGAGGAAATCCTCTACCGCGAAGCGCTCGCCCGGAATTTCCTGGCTCGAGATCGCGGAATCGAAGCGCGATTGATCCAGAAGATGTTGTTTCTCGAGACAGGCGCCAGGATCGAAGATTCAGAGAAACTCCTCGAGCGCGCGATCGCTCTCGGTCTTCACCGCGAAGACATCGTCGTCCGGAGAATCCTGGTACAGAAAATGCGACTCCACGAATCGAGACTCGAACCGGGTGAAAGGCCGTCCAGAGCGGACGTCGAAGAGGCCTTCGCGCAAGACTCGGATCGATTCCGTGAAGCTTCGCGACGAAGCGGAACGCACGTATTCTTGAGTTCGGATCGGCGTGGCGCAGAAACGTCCGGCGACGCGCGGCTGCTACGAGAACACCTGCTGGATTCGGCGATTCCACCCTCGGAAGCCGTCCTGCTCGGCGATCCCTTTCCTCTCGGCCACGAGCTCGCACACCGCTCGGAGCAGGAACTCGAGAATAGCTTCGGTCGGCACTTCGGAAGAGAAGTCTTCGAAAGTCCCTTCAAAACCTGGTCGGGCCCGATCGCCAGCGCCTATGGGCAGCATTTGATCTGGGTTTCGACGGTCCAACCGGAAAGACCGAAATCGATCGAAGAGGTCGAAGATCGCATTCGCGGAGAGTTGGAACGAGATCGACGCGAAGAGAAGCTGCGTGCATTCCTTCGAGCAGCCCGAGACCGCTATGAAATCGCGATCGAGACCGCCGAGGAAAAGGGATGAGAAGGAGAGATCACTTCCTTCGATGCGCGACCCTTGGCTTCTTGTTCTTCGCGTTATTGCAAGCCGGCCTGGCGGGCGCTCACCCTCTCGCTCCCGCACTGCTCGAACTCGAGGAGACGGACTCGGGCGTAGTCGTCGTTCTCTGGAAAAAATCCTCACTGAGCGTACCGGGAAGCGCGATCCGCCCTGTCGTGCCGGAAGACTGCGCCGCCATCTCGCAGCCGCGTTTCGAAGAGCAGGGTGTCGCCGTCCTCACTCGCTGGGAGATCGATTGTCGCGAGCAGGGTCTCGTCGGTCGAACGATTCGAATCGATGGGCTCGGCCCCGCCAGGATCGACACCCTCGTGCGAATCAGACTCGCAGACGGACGCATGATCCAGCGAGTTTTGCGCCGCGGGGCGCCATCGATGGTCGTTCCGGCCAAAGCCGAAAAGATGGCTGTCTTCCGAGACTACGTCGCCATCGGTTTCGAACACATCCTATCGGGCGCCGACCATCTGCTCTTCGTATTCGGACTCTTCTTGATCTGTTCGACAACGCGTGCACTGGTCAAGACGATCACCTCCTTCACGATCGGACATTCGATCACCTTGAGTCTCGCCGCACTCGGCTTTACGAATCTCCCAACCGGGCCGA
>CAWLAJ010000079.1:0-15391 GCA_963854795.1 Deltaproteobacteria bacterium UBA4427
GCTGCGATGCTCGAGCAATTGCGCAACCGAGGCCACTCCCTGGCCATCGTCAGCAACTTCGACCATCGTCTTCCTGAGATCCTAAAAGGCCTTGAAATTGCTTCACTTTTCGATCTCATTATCATCCCCGCCACGGTGGGTCGGACCAAACCCGATCGAGTGCTCTTCGAGGCCGCGGCCGACTTCTTCTCGCTGCCACTCGATGCGCTCAGCTATGTCGGCGACGATGCCCAGGAGACGCTCGAATCGATCGAGGCCCTGGGCGTTCACATCGTCGATATGGAACAGATCGAAGATCTTCGAGAGCTCCCCGATCGACTCGCGAAGGTCGCTACCCTCCCAGCACGCTAATGGCAGAAACGTGCCGGAACGGATCGAACTCGGAATTCGACACGAGTGCAATGAAAGGCCCCACCCAAAATGAGTGAACCCCCAGAGTCCAGTCCGGGAGCCAGCGAGCGGGCCCTCGAGTTCTTCCAGGACCGTTTCGATCTCGACGATCGAAGCCTCGCCGCTGCCCTCGATACCGCCCTCGAGCGCAAGATCGATTACGCCGATCTCTATTTCGAGTATACGACGACGGACTCGGTTTCCCTCGAAGAGGGCATTGTCAAATCGGGCGATCGCCACCTGCAACAAGGCGTCGGAGTTCGAGCGATTCGGGGCGAGCGCCAGGGCTATGCCCATTCTGACGATCTCAGTTTCGACAGCGCGAAAATCGCGGCCGGTACCGCGCGAACGATCGCAGAGGAAGCCAGCACCCGCGCACCGGTGGCCATCGACGACGGAGCGAAGACGCACGACCTCTACCCGGTCGAAATCGCGCCGACCGATGTCCCGATCGCGACCAAGGTCGATTGGTTGGGCGAGATCGATCGATATGCACGCGCCAAGGACCCCCGAATCACGCAAGTCATGGCCAGTATCGTTAGCCAGCACAAGCATGTTCTGATCGCCGCGAGCGACGGCACTCGCGAAGCCGATGTGCTCCCGCTCGTGCGCATCAATGTCCAGGTCATGGCCGCCGACGGCTCGAGTCGCGAAATCGGCTATCAGGGCGCGGGCGGCCGCTTCGAACTCGAAACTCTTCAAGATCCCGATCGTTGGCAAAAGCTTGTCGACGAGGCCGTGCGAACGGCGCTTTTGAATCTCGAAGCGGGCCCCTGCCCGGCTGGGTCGATGGACGTCGTGCTCGGGCCCGGATGGCCCGGAATCCTGCTTCACGAGGCGATCGGCCACGGCCTGGAAGGCGATTTCAATCGCAAGAAGACCTCCGCCTTTTCAGACAAGCTTGGGCAGCGCGTCGCCGCAGAAGGCGTCACCGTCGTCGATGACGGAACCCTCCCGGGTCGCCGTGGTTCGCTCAACGTCGACGATGAAGGCACACCGACCCAGCGCAATGTGCTGATCGAGAATGGTGTCCTGGTCGGCTACATGCAGGATCGATTGAATGCAGGATTGATGGGGGTGGCACCGACCGGCAACGGACGCCGTGAGAGTTACGCGCATCTTCCGCTGCCCCGAATGACCAATACCTTCATGCTGGCCGGCGAGGATGACCCGGAAGAGATCCTCAAATCCGTCGACAACGGACTCTACGCGGTCTCCTTCGGAGGGGGTCAGGTCGACATCACGAGTGGAAAATTCGTCTTCAGTGCGAGCGAGGCCTACCGAATCGAGAACGGTCGGATCGGGGCCCCCGTGAAGGGCGCGACCCTGATCGGAAACGGTCCGGATGTGCTGACCCGCGTGAGTCGGATCGGACACGACCTCGCGCTCGACGAGGGCGTTGGGACCTGCGGAAAAGACGGACAGGGCGTGCCCGTCGGCGTCGGTCTTCCAACCATCCGCATCGACGCCTTGACGGTCGGAGGCACCGAAGGATGAACCTCGCCAGCGACGCCACAGAGATGGAAGCCGTCGTCGCCCATGCGATCGAGGCGGCACGAAGCGCCGGCGCCAGTCAATGCGACGTCTTGTTCGTCGAAGGAGACGATCGCGAGGTCCGGGTTCGCGACCAGGAAGTCGAGTTCGTGAAGCAGGCGCAGGAGCGCTCTCTCGGCATCCGCACCCTGGTCGAAGGTCAGGGCGGGTTGCAGACAGCGATCGTATCCACCAGCGATCTCGCGCCGGCCGCCATCGATCGCATGGCCCAGGAAGCCGTCGCCCTGGCTCGCGCCACCGCCGCCGACCCCTTCGCGGGAATTCCCGGCGACGGCTTTGCCGAGGATCGACCCGATCTCGAACTCTTCGACCCGGGTGATCAAGACGTCTCACTCGAAGCGCGAATCGAGGACGCGAAGCGGGCCGAAGCCGCCGCGCGTTCCGCCGACGAGCGAATCGACAACTCCGAAGGGAGCCAGGCCAGCTCGGGTTTCGCGCGAATCGTCTACGGCAACCATCATGGTTTCATGGCGCACTACGAATCGGCCTCGCACGGACTCTTCTCGGAGCCGCTGGCGCGAGAGGGCGACTCGATGCAACGCGATTATTGGATGACTGCGGGTCGCCGCTTGTCGGACCTCGAAGATCCGGCGTCCGTAGGCCGCCGCGCTGCGGGCCGGGCGTTGCGACGCCTGGGAGCGAAGCGGGTTGCGACCTGTGAAGTGCCGATTCTCTTCGACGAAATGACCGCGCCAAGCCTGATTGGGCAGCTGACTTCTTGCCTGAGCGGTTATTCGGTCTATCGCGAGTCGAGTTTTCTCGCGCAGCGGATGGGCGAATCGATTGCCAGTTCCCTCGTCACGATCATCGATGACGGTCGTCTCCCCGGACGGCTCGGCAGCAAGCCCTTCGACGGCGAGGGCCAGGCCACGAGACGAAACGTCCTCGTGCGCGATGGCCAACTCGAATCTTGGCTTCTCGACACCTACTCCGCGAAAAAACTCGGACTCACGACCACCGGCAGCGCCAGCCGCGGGACGGGCTCGGCGCCCCACGTGGGAACGACGAATCTGTGGCTCGAGCCTGGCGAAGCCACACTCGACGAACTGATTTCCGAGATCGATCGCGGGCTCCTCGTCACGGAATTGATCGGAATGGGATTCAACCCGACGACCGGCGACTATTCGCGCGGAGCCGCCGGGCTCTGGATCGAGAAGGGGGAAATCGCCTATCCGGTCGAGGAGATTACGATCGCTGGAAATCTCGGCGACATGCTGAAGAATATCGATCGCGTCGGCAGCGAACTCCATTGGCGCGGAAGGACCGCCGCACCCCCGCTGCGAATATCTCAGATGACGGTCGCGGGTGAATGATCTGAACGGGGTCGATCGATGACGACACAAGACAGCACAACGCCTCCGATTCTCGAGGGCACACGACTCCCGGATATCGACGTCCTCTCGTCGCGCGTGGCTGTCGCGCTCGGACAGAACCCGAGTCAGTTCACGGGTCCTGGCACCAATACCTATCTGGTCGGCAGCGGACCCAAGCGCTTTCTCCTCGACACCGGATCGGGACACGACGAATACATGCCCGTTCTCGAAGAAGCCCTCGCCGAGGTCGGCTGCCGCGAGATCGAAGGAATCGTCCTCACCCATGCGCATCCGGATCACATCGGCGGCGTCAACCAGGTTCGTGCGCACTTTGGATCCATGCCGGTCTACAAATTACCGTGGCCAAGCGATGTACCGAGCGTCGGATCCAAGGGCGCGAGCGCCGAGGGCGGCGGCAATCCCGACGACCTCGCGGACGGGCCACTCGAACTGCTCGACGACGGAGCGCTACTCGAGATCGAGGGCGCGAGTCTGCGGGCGATCCACACGCCCGGCCATGCGCCCGATCACCTCTGCTTCCTGCTCGAAGAGGAACAAAACCTCTTCAGCGGGGACAACGTCCTCGGCATTGGCACGACTGTGATTCCTGCCGAATCCGGAAACGTGGGCGACTACATGGACTCCCTCGAGCGGGTTCTGGCAAAAAGTCCGCGACAGATCTACCCGGCCCACGGGCCACGCATCGAGGATGGCTGCGCCAAGATCAAGGAGTATCTCAGCCACCGGCGCGATCGCGAAGAGCAGGTTCTAGCGGCCGTCGCGGCCGGCGATCGCGCCGCCATGACCATGGTCAAGCGAATCTACGTCGGGTACCCGGAATCGCTCTACGCGGCAGCGTCCCAATCCGTCACGTCACATCTCAAGAAGCTCGAGCGAGACGGACTGGTCCGACGAATCCAGTCGAACGAAGAAACGCTCTGGGAACTCGCCTAATCGCGATCCGAGATGCCGCAGAGCCACTCTGGCACGGGCAAGCCCTTTGACTTCAAGAACTCGGGGCTCCACATCTTGCTTTGGTAGCGCGTGCCCGAGTCGGCCAGAATCGTCACGATGGTATGGCCAGGCCCGAGTTTTTTCGCCAGCCGAAGCGCGCCCGCCACGTTGACGCCGCTCGACCCGCCGAGACCGAGTCCCTCGTCTTTCAAGAGTCCAAAGGCGATCGGCAGCCATTCATCGTCCGGGATCTGAAAGGCAACATCGATCGGGGCTTCCTTCCGGTTCTCGGTGATTCTCCCCTGGCCGAGGCCCTCGCTGATCGATGTCCCTTTGGATTTCAATTCGCCGTACTCGTAGTAGTGATGGAGGGCGGCGCCCTGCGGATCCGCCAAGCCGATGACGACGTCTTTGTTCCGCTCCTTCAGCGCCAGACCGACGCCGGCCACCGTGCCGCCGGTTCCCGCAGAACAGATGAAGCCGTCGACGCGTCCATCCGTTTGTTCCCAGATTTCAACGCCCGTCGTGCAACGATGACCCTCGCGGTTGGCCAGATTGTCGAATTGATTGGCCCAGATCGCGCCCTCGGGCGTCGACTCAGCGAGTTCGTCCGCGAGTCGATGGGAAACGTGCACGTAATTGCCGGGATGCTTGTAGGGCTTCGCGGGAACCTCGCGAAGTTCGGCGCCACAGAGCCGGAGCATCTCCTTCTTTTCCTGGCTCTGGGTCTCCGGAATGACGATCACTGTGCGATAGCCGAGTGCATTGCCGACCCGCGCGAGCCCGATTCCCGTATTGCCCGCCGTGCCCTCGACGATCACACCACCCGGGCGCAGCGCCCCGCTCGCTTGTGCGTCTTCGACGATTGCAATGGCGGCGCGATCCAGGACCGAACCGCCGGGATTCAGGAATTCCGCCTTGCCGAGGATTTCACATCCCGTGGCCAGAGAGGCGTGTTCGAGTCGGATCAAAGGCGTGTTGCCGCTCGAGCCGACAAATCCGTTCCGCGTATCCATCGATTCGTTTCCGTCCTGGGCGGCCCGAGATCTCGATTGGACGAAAGCCCGGCCATGGGCGCCTGGATCGTCGCGCTAGGAGCCGATTCTCAGATCGGTCGCGGTCGCCTGGCCGTCTCCGGTCGGCTGATAGACGATCTGCACTTCACGTGCGATCGCGGCGAATTCTTCCAGCGCGTTCGGGCTTGCCATCTGGAAGGTATCGAAACCGCTGCGCAGCATGAAGCCCAACTGCTCGCAAAGAACATCTCCGATCGCGCGAAGTTCGCCCGCGTAGCCATGGCGCTCACGCAGGAGGCGCGCCGATGAATACGACCGACCGTCGGAAAAGATCGGAAAATCGAGGGCCACCAGCGCGATCCGTTCGAGGTCCCCGACCAGCTCCTGCGGAGTCTGCTCAGAGCGCAGCCAGACGCCCAGATCTCCGGCTCGGGCAAGGAGCGCGTCCTTGTCGGAAAGAAATCGCTCGAGCGAGACGAGAAGATTTCCGTCCCCGGGCAGATCCCCGTCATCCTCGATCCGCGCAAAGCGATCTTCGATGACGGCCGCGCCCTCGTCGCGCTTCTCAAGCAGTGGCATAGACCCTCTCCTTGAACGGACCTTGCCCGACGCGTCGGAAGGTGTCGATGAAGCGTTCGTCGTCTTCGCGCAATTCCAGGTAGACGTCGACCAGCTGGTCGACGACATCCACCACCTGGTCGGCCGAGAATCCGCGACCCAGGATCTTCCCGAGCGATGCATCCTCCGCCGCCGAACCCCCGAGCTGAATCTGGTAGTGCTCCTCGCCCTTTCGATCGACGCCGAGAATTCCGATATGGCCTACGTGATGATGGCCGCAGGCATTGATGCAGCCCGAGATCTTGATCTGCATCTCACCGATCAAACTCAGACGACCCTGGTCCGCAAAGCGCTCGGAGAGCTGCGTGGCAATCGGAATCGAGCGGGCGTTGGCCAGGGCGCAATAGTCGAGACCCGGGCAGCAGATGATGTCCGAGAGCAAACCGACGTTGGCCGTGCTGAGACCCGCTGTAGCCAACCGGTCGTAGAGTTCCGGCAGCCGACTGCGCTCGACGTGGGGCAGTACGAGGTTCTGTCCGTGCGTGACGCGAACATCGTCGAAACTGAACTCCTCCGCGAGATCGGCAATCAGATCCATCTGATCCGAGGTCGCGTCACCGGGCGGAAGGCCGACTGGCTTCAGTGAAATATTCGCGATCGCATAGCCCGGTGCCTTGTGCGCCACCGTGTTATGTCGAATCCAACTCGCGAAGGCGGGATCTCGCGCAGCGCGTTCTTCCTGCTCTGCAGACTCGGCGTCGAGTACTCGAAACGAGGGCGCCTTGAAATGAGCAGCAATGCGATCCATCTCTTCTTTCGGAAGCTTCAGCGCGGAATCCTTGATCTCATTCCATTCTTCTTCGACGAGTCGCGTGAACTCCTCGGCGCCGGTCTCGTGAACCGTGACCTTGATTCTCGCCTTGTATTTGTTGTCGCGCCTTCCGAGCATGTTGTAGGTCCGGAGGATGGCCTCGAGATAGGAGAGCAGATCCTCCTTGGGAAGCCACGATCGGATGTGCTTGCCAAGAAAGGGTGTGCGTCCGAGGCCGCCGCCGACGATCACCTCGAAGCCGACTTCGCCGCCCTCACCTCGCTTCATGATCAGGCCGATATCGTGAACACGGACGGCCGCACGATCGTCCTCACAGCCCGTGATCGCGATCTTGAACTTACGTGGGAGAAACGAGAATTCCGGGTGGAGCGTCGACCATTGGCGCACGATCTCGCACCAGATTCGGGGATCTTCGATTTCGTCCGCCGCCGCGCCCGCATATTGATCGGACGTCGTATTGCGAATGCAGTTTCCACTGGTTTGGATCGCGTGCATCTCGACTTCGGCCAACTCCGAGAGAATATCCGGCGTCTCCTCGAGCTTCGGCCAATTGTATTGAAGGTTCTGGCGCGTCGTGAAATGCCCGTAGCCCTTGTCGTAGCGCCTGCCGATATAGGCGAGCTTGCGCAGCTGTCGCGAATCGAGCGTTCCATAGGGAATCGCCACGCGCAGCATATACGCGTGAAGCTGGAGATAGAGGCCGTTCATCAATCGCAGCGGCCTGAACTGTTCCTCGGTGAGCTCGCCGGAAATGCGCCGGTCGACCTGCCGGCGGAACTGCGCCACGCGGTCCTTGACCAACGCGTGATCGTATTCATCGTAGTGATACATGCTACTTCTCCGCTGCCGACGAGGATTCGGCCTGCTCGCCAAGATCGGTTCGAATGGTCGGACCGAAACAGCGAATCGCCTCGCGATACTTCGTCGGACAAAGTCGCCCCGACTCTTCCTTGACGTCGATGAGGTAGGCGTCAACGACGCTCTGACGTTCCCCCGCGTCGCGCAGGGCCATCTCGAGCAGCACGGCGGCCCGCTCATCGCTGTCGGCGATCTCCGCGTCGGCCAATTGAAGGACCCAATCTACTCGTCCCGTCGCGGCGCTCTCGCGTACGAACACGACCAGCCCGTCCGACAAACGGCTCGCGATCACGACCTGTCCGATCCCTTCCATTGCTCGAAGATCCTTTCTCGATCCCATCCGCGATGCCGCGCCAGCGACTCCCACACCGACCGACGACGAGGATTTCGGCGCCCCTTCGACTCCGGGGTCGCGCCGATTTCGATTCAGTGACAATGCCGATCGCTCATCAAGCCTCGGAGCCGTGGACGGCTAGAGATTTCCCGCAAACTCGCTTGGGCGCCATCCCGCGCTCGATCAGGATCGGCTTCGAACTTCGACATGGCCTTTGATAATTCAAAAAGCCGTGTAAAACCAACACCTTATTCGTGGGGCGCGGCGAATTGCGGAGCGTACTCAAACCGGCCGGGAAAGGCAAAGCATTCCATACCCTGAGCGTCGGAAATGAAATAATGCGGCTGCCCGCGTGTCTGCGGGGCGCTCGCCCTCGTCCGCTCGGACCCCGCGCCTTGACGGAGCCGACTCCCGTCGGTAACTCGCGAGCGTGACGACCTTCACGACCGTTTCGAAAACACCGGCAACGAGCGCCGCTGCCGGCCCCGAATCGACTCCGCGCCTTGTACTAGCGAGCGCCTCGCCACGCCGGCGAGAGATCCTGTCGGGCGCTGGCGTGTCCTTCGAGATCCAGCCTTCGACAATCGTAGAGCTCTCGCGCGAGAGTGAATCGCCCGCCGAGCTGGCCCAGCGCCTGGCTGCCGAGAAGGCCGACGACGTCGCGGGTCGACTCTGCTCCGAACCCCCGGTTCCCGTGCTTGGCGCGGATACGATCGTCGTCGTCGACGAAGAAGTACTTGGAAAGCCCCGCGACGAAGAGCATGCCGTCGAACTCCTCACTCGCCTGATGGGCAGACGCCATCGCGTCATGACCGGAATCGCCCTCGCCTGGAGCGATGGCCGGCCGACGCTTTGCGAAGTCGTCACCAGTGAAGTGGGAATGCGCGCGGCCACGCGGGCTGAGCTCGTCGAGTATGTGGCGCTTGGCGAGTCCCTCGACAAAGCCGGTGGCTATGCACTCCAGGGCGCCGGGCGAAGATTCGTGGTCGAGGTCGAGGGGAGCTCGACGAATGTCATCGGCCTTCCACTCGAAGAAACCCTCGCGCTATTCGCACGAGGCGGCTTGCCCGACTTGATCGAAGGCCCCTGACGATGCCCAGCCAATCTATCACGACCGACCCGAACAAGCCGTCGGCGGCCGATCTCGAAGAAGGCCAGAGACGTTATGCAGAAGTCAGCGCGCGAATCGCACGAGCCGCCGAGCGCGCTGGCCGCTCGCCCGAGGACGTCACCCTGGTCGGGGTCGCCAAGAAGCAGCCGCCCGCACGAATTCTTGCCGCCATCGCCGCGGGCGTTCGCGTTCTCGGACAGAGCTACATCCAAGAAGCCCGCGAGGTTCGGCCGATGATCGAGGCTGCCCTCGCCAGCGACCCTGCAATGGCCGAGGCGAAGCTCGAATGGCGCATGGTCGGCCGACTTCAGCGGAATAAGGCTGGCCTCGCCGCACGACTCTTCGAGGCCGTCGAGACGGTCGATCGACCGAAGCTCGTCCATACACTCTCGCGACGCGCCGAAGACGAGGGCCGCCAGCTCGAGGTCCTGATTCAGGTCAGTCTTTGCGGGGAACCCCAGAAAGGCGGCTGCGAACGCGATGATCTCAAAGCGCTCGCCGAAGAAATTCTCTCGACGCGCTTCCTCCGGCTGGCGGGCTTGATGACGATTCCGGCCGCCGCTGACGATCCGGAAAACGCTCGACCCGCCTTCCGGGAACTACGAGAACTTCGAAGGGTGGTCGCCCGACTCGACCCCAAGCTCGCCAACGCGGCGCTGTCGATGGGCATGTCGAGTGACCTGGAGGTCGCCATCGAAGAGGGCGCTACCCTGGTCCGCGTCGGTGAGGCGCTCTTTGGCGATCGCATCGGACCGGCCGCGCAGACTTGATCGACCGGGTCCGCGCGACTTGGCCCTGCGCGCCCGGAGGGGCGCGCCCGAACATCGGAAAAACGGAGTAATCGAGTCATGTCGACTGGCCCTCTCGAGACGAGCAAGATCGGGTTCATTGGTTGCGGCGCGATGGCGCGAGCGTTGGCCGGCGGATTGATCGAGTCCGGCGTGACGCCCGCACGGATCATTGGCTCCGACCCCGTCGACGCCGCCCGCGCTCAGTTCAAACAAGCCATCGGCGCACGCGCCGTCGAGACGAACGCCCCGGTCGTCGAGGAGTCGGACGCTGTCGTATTGGCCGTGAAGCCCGGCGCCGTCGCCGACGTATTGGCCGAGCTCGATGCCGGAGTCGCGGCCCGGCCGCTCTGGATTTCGATCGCCGCCGGCGTTCCTCTCTGCAAGTTGGAAGACGCGCTGCCCGCCAGCGCGCGCATCGTACGAACCATGCCGAATACACCCGCACTCGTGGGCGCTGGGGCCACCGCGTATTTCCCGGGTCCCACGGTCGGCGAGGCCGATTTGGAGCTGGTCGAAGCCGTCCTGGAGGCCGTCGGTTGGTGCTGGCGAGCGCCGAACGAAGATCTTCTCGATGCCGTCACGGGACTCTCCGGCAGCGGTCCGGCCTATGTCTTCCTGATTCTCGAAGCCCTCGCTGACGCGGGCGTGCGTCAGGGACTTCCGCGAGAGGCCGCCCAGAACCTGGCTACGCGAACCGTCTTCGGCGCCGCCAAATTGGCCCTCGAGACGGGAACCCACCCCGGTGTGCTCAAGGACCAGGTGGCCTCGCCGGGCGGAACCACCATTGCCGGGCTCGAACGCCTCGAAGCGCATGGGGTGCGAGCCGCCCTCTACGACGCGGTGCGCGCGGCCACCGAGCGCTCGAAGGCTCTCAGAGACTCCTGAGCAATCTCGGAAACTCTCAAGTTTTTCCGGAATCTGGCCGATTTTCTGCCGCAGGGTGAGAGCGTTCTGAGGGGCGAAAGCCCTTCCGACGCCAGCCAATCGAGGAAACCCGGGAGACCGTACCGCCATGCGCATGACCCCGCTGGACGTTCAGAACCATCAATTTGCCCATCGTCTTCGCGGCTACGACCCCGACGAGGTCGATGCCTTCCTGCGAATCGTCTCGGAGGATTACGAGGGCCTCGTCCTCGAAACGGCGAGTCAGAGCGACCGAATCCGGCGACTCGAAATTCGCATCGACGAGCTCTCGGCTCAGGAAGACCTCCTCAAGGAGACGCTGCTGAGCGCCCAGGCGATGACCCAGGAGCTGCGGGGCAGTGCCGAACGCGAAGCGGAGCTGCGATTGGCGGAGGTCGAAGTTCGCGCTGAGAAAATCCTCGACGCCTCCCATCGTCGGGCGGCGCGGCTGGCCCAGGACATCCGCGAAATGCGCGCTCTGCGAGTCCGATTGGCCGAATCCTTCCGCAGTGCTGCGGAAACCCACCTCTCGCTACTCGAAACCCTCGAAGCGGACCCCGAGAAGGACCCGCTCGTCGACGGCCTCATCGACGGAACCGTGGCCTACTTGAACCGAGAGGGCCGGAAGCAGAAGGCCGTGCCAGACGAGAACCTCGCCCTCTCGCCGACCCCCGAAGAATCGGAGATCGGCTGAATCCAGACGATTGCTCGACTTGATGCCTCGCCCCGTTGGCAGCCTTCGGCCAATGGGATATCAAAGGCGCCGTCCCGGGCCCTCGTGAGGAAAAATCAAGGCGATGCCGACTTACGATTATCAATGTCAGAAATGTGATTTCGAGTTCGAGCGTGAGCAGCGAATCACCGAAGATCCGATCAAGACCTGCCCCAAGTGCAAGAGCCGCAAGGCCAAGCGCCTGCTCTCGGCCTCCAACTTCATCCTGAAAGGTGGCGGCTGGTACGCGGATGGCTATGGCAGTCCGGGCGCGAAGAAATCCGCGGACAACTCCGCGGACAACTCCGCGGACAACTCCGCGGACAAGGGTGATTCGGACAAGAGCGCCAGCGACGGCGCTTCCTCGAAGAAGGACGATTCCACGAGCAAATCGAAGACCAAGGACTCCAGTTCGTCCAGCGGCTCGTCGTCCAGCAAGGAATCGGGCGGAGAATCGAGCAAGAGCAAGACCGGATGAGCACGCCTGAATCCGTAGAGACGGTCGTCCTGGACGGTCTCGCCCTGGCCAATGAGTTGCGCGACGAGATGAAGCGCGAAATCGGGGCGCTCGTTGCCGCAGGCCATCGCCCCCCTCAATTGACGGTCGTGCTCGTGGGTGACGACCCCGCGAGTCGTTCGTATATCAAGGGCAAACAGCGCGCCTGCACACGGATCGGAGCCGACTCCGCCGAGTATCTGCTGCCAGAATCCACGAGCGAGAAAGAACTCCTCGACCTGCTCGACAAACTCAACCTCGACGACTCCGTCGATGGCATTCTCGTACAACTGCCCCTGCCGAAGACGATCTCGCCCGAAGTCATCGCCGAAGCGGTCGATCCCGCGAAAGACGCCGACGCGCTGAACCCACTGAACTTCGGACGCTTGTTGCTCGGAAACGCGAAACTCGTCTCGTGCACGCCTCTGGGTATCATGGCCGTGCTCGAGCACCATGGAATCGAAATCGAGGGCGCCCACGCCGTCGTCGTCGGCCGCAGCAACATCGTCGGCAAGCCGGTCTCGATCCTGCTCCAACAACAAAATGCAACGGTCACGATGTGTCATTCGCGCACACGAAATCTCGACGCAGTCTGTCGCTCGGCCGACATCCTGGTCGCGGCCACCGGCAACCCGCGGATGGTCAAGGGTGATTGGATCAAACCGGGCGCCGCCGTGATGGACGTCGGCGTATCGGAAGTCGACGGCAAGCTCGTCGGCGACGTCGATTTCGAAGCCGCCCAGGGCATCGCCGGTTTGATTACGCCCTCTCGTCGCGGCATTGGTCCGATGACGATTACGATGCTGCTGCGCAACACGTTGAACGCCTACGTCGCACGGAAAGGCCTGTGAGCGAGCTTCGACGGACGCCCCTGCACGCGGCACACCTTCGACTGAAGGCACGGATGGCTCCGTTCGCGGGCTATGAGATGCCGATCCAGTACAGCTCCATTCGCGAAGAACACGCCGCCGTCCGCGAACGGGCGGGTCTCTTCGATGTCTCACACATGGGACAGATCTATTTCAGCGGCCCCCACGCGGCCCCGGCACTCGAACGACTGTTGACGTGTGCGGTCGCTTCATTGCGCGTCGGCCGCGCACGCTACGGCCTGCTCCTGAACGAGTCGGGCGGCTGTATCGATGATGTCATGCTCACACGTGAAGCCGATGACGAGTTCTTTCTCTGCGTCAATGCAGCGAATGTCGACAAGGCGCGCGATTGGATCGAGACGCGCGTCGACTCGCAAGTGTTCGTCGAGAATCGGAGCGACGCGACGGCCCTTCTCGCGCTTCAGGGTCCGGCCGGCCGCGCGATCCTCGCGAGGCTCGGGCCCAGCGAAGAGGATCTGCCCAAGCGATTTCGGGTGGCCAGGCTCGAAGTCGCCGGAGCGAGCGTTCTCGTCTCCGCGACCGGCTACACGGGTTCGCCGGGATTCGAGCTCTACGTTTCCCACACGGACGCCGAAAGACTCTTCGAGGCCATTCTCGAAGTCGGCGGGGAGGACGGGGTGCTCCCGGCTGGACTCGGCGCGCGCGACACGCTGCGATTGGAAGCGGCGCTGCCCCTCTACGGTCATGAGCTCGATGAGCAAACGACCCCCTTCGAAGCCGGACTCGATCGCTTCGTGAAAGACCTCGAGAGCGGCTTCATCGGTGCCACCGCCCTCGCCGCGCAGGCGGACGACGAAAGCGGCCGCTGTCTGGTTGGATTCGAAATGATCGAACGCGGCATCGCCCGCGCAGACTACGAGATCCTTCACGAAGGCGAGATCGTCGGTCGCGTCACTTCCGGCGCGCCCTCCCCGACCCTCGGAAAGTCGATTGGGCTCGGCTACGTTCCGCGAGCCCAGAGCGGGATCGGCCAGGCACTGGCCATTCGAATTCGCAGCAAGGATGTCGCAGCCAGGGTCGTCGAACGTCCGTTCCAATAGACCGGAACGACATCGCGCTCAGCATCGCCACTAAAGCGGCGAATCATGTGCTCCAAATGAGAGCTGCTCGAAAACCGAAGGAGAGATCGACAGGTGGCGGATTACGAATTCCCAGACGGTCTTTTGTTCACCAGGGACGATGAGTGGATTCGCGTCGAGGATGACCAGGTCGTCATCGGCGTGAGCGACTTCGCCCAGAATCAACTCGGCGACATCGTCTTCGTCGAGCTGCCGGATATCAGTTCCGAAACCGAAGCCGGGCAGCCCTTTGGCACGATCGAGTCCGTCAAGGCGGTCTCGGATCTCTGCGCCCCGCTCTCGGGCGAGGTCGCGTCGATCAACGAGGCGCTCGAAGACTCGCCTGAACTGGTCAACGAATCTTGTTATGGCGAGGGTTGGTTGATCAGGCTTCGCCCGTCGGACCGACAGCAACTCGAAGACCTGCTGGATGTCGACGCCTATCGCAAGTCTGTGGCGGAACGCGATACCGATTCCTGACGGAAAAACCCCTGTCGGCTACGCCTGATCGGATTCGAGATCGATCTTTCGTCGCGCGACTTCGGCCCAGGAACCGTCGGGATCGATTTGCAAGTAGCGGCGCCAATGATCGATCGCTGGACGACGGCGATCGATCTTCTCGTAGAGCAAGGCCAGATTGATGTGCAGGTCCGGATACAGGGGATCCGAGGCGAGCGCCCGCCGATAATGGGCCAGCGCCGAGTGGTCCTCGCCCTCTTCCTCGAGCACATTCGCAAGATTGAAGTTCGCTTCGACATGGTCGGCCTCGCGGGCCAGGCAGGCTTCGAAAGCCCGGCGGGCCGCCGCGCGCTGTCCCTGGTTGTATCGAACCGCGCCAAGGTTGCAGTAGGCATCCGCGTAATCGGGGACCAGTTCGAGCGCGTGCTCGTATGCCTCGATCGCCTCCGCCCAATTCTCGGATTTCGCATCGAGCTCGCAGCCGCGCTCGAACCATCCGACCGCGTCATCTGCGCTCGCCAGCCGTGCACCGCTCGCACCGGCCACGAGTTCCGGCAAAGCGGCAACCGCCCTGCCGGCCGCTGCCTCGTCCCCGTCGAACTCGAATAGCAACTGGCCGCCGGCCTCTTCGAGGCGGCCGGCGTGTCGTACCACCAGGCGATCCGACTCCTCACTCAGAAGGCGCAATGAGGCGGCGGGATCGTCCAGGTCCGGGAGCCGCTCGCGCAGTGTCTCGAGATTGCGACGGATGCGCTGAAGTGGAATTCCCTTGTCGAGCAGGGCGAGAATGGCCCGCAGAACGACGAGGTCACGAAACGCATAACCCGCGTCCTCCGGCGCCGTCGCCAAGGACTCGACCAGTTCGGTCCGCTGCCAATAGCGAAGCCGTCCAGGTGAAACTTTCAGGATTCGGGCGACATCGCCCAGCGAAAAATCCGTCACGGCGCAAGCATGACACGTCCTTGCGCGACTGTGAACCAGGAAAACGTCGGACGGACCCGGCAGCGGCGAATCACACAGGCGCTACGTTCGCGCGCGGCGAGGTTCCCGCGGCTGGTGCCCGGCCTCGACTTCAAATCGAGTGTGGATTGCGTCGCCGCGATCCAGGCGGGTTCGATTCCCGTCCCTCGCCGCCATGGGGTGACCTTCGCGAAGCCGCTCC
>CAWLAJ010000080.1:0-15079 GCA_963854795.1 Deltaproteobacteria bacterium UBA4427
GAATACGCGCGCTTGCTGGGAATCTGGCTTGCTCCCGCCGTTCTCTTTGGCGCACAACGTCTTCGCGAGGAGGGGTTGGCCGTCTTCGAGGCGCAAAACGCGCTGCTGCTCGCGTTCCTTTGCGTCCTGCCGGCGCTGTGGATCGTGAAGCTCGGCCTGGCGGAAGCGCTGCGAAGGCCCGCGACAGCGCTGCTTCCCTTCGCCTCCCAGCCAGTACTTCGATCCGTCACGATGCTGATTCTGGTGGGCGTTGTCTTTGTTGCCGGGCAGCCGTGGCTGACGAATCTACCGCTGGCCTGGCTTTTCTTGTTCGCACTCGATCATCTTGGCGAGTCTCGACTGGCGCCCGAGGCAAGACCGAAGCGTTTTTCGTGGGCCTATCAGCGAGCGATCCTCGCTGGTGGAATCCTCTTCAACCTGGCCGTCGGCCTGCTGATTCATCGGGCCACGCTGCTTGGCTGAACGACCGCTCTAGTTGCGACTGGCCGCCTGGCGTCCCGCCATGCGTCCGAAGAACGTCACGTCGCCAACGGACAGACCACTTGCATAACCTTCGGCCCGCCGTGGCAGGCCACAGGTATTGCGTCCGGCAGCAAAGAGGCCGGGGATGATCTCGTTGTTCATGCGTTGGACCTCGCCGCTGGGAAGCGTGGCGAGGCCACCCAGTGTGAACGCGACGTAGTTTCCGTGTCGGCCTGGCGTGAGGTCGATCGCCGCAATCGTCGGCTCGATCGGAGCCAGCCATTCTGCCTGCTTGTGAAAGACCGGATCGACTCCATTCGCTGCATGATCGTTGAAGGCGTGCACGGTATGACTGAGGTTGTCTACGGGGAGTCCGATTTCTTTGGCGACCTCTTCGATGGTCTCGCCGGTGCCCACGATTTCACCGCCTAGCATGTTCGGCTGTTTCCAATGCTTCTCGCCGATGATCAGAAAGATCTGCTCGCCGACCTGTTTGCGAATATGGGCGGCGATTCGCGCGTGATAGACGTCTTCGTTGATGAAACGCTGTCCCTGCGCATTCACCAGGATTCCGAAAGTCAGCGAAGAGGGCGGGTAGTAGGGAATCGTCAGGAAGCATTGGTTCATATGGAGCAGCGCCCCGCCTGCGGCCTCACCCATCCGGATTCCAGCTCCATCGTCGAAGGGATTTCCGATCGGGGTCGCGATTCGACTGGTTTCCGGCGCATATCGTCCGAACATTTCTTTGTTCATGACGAATCCGCCGGCACACAAGATCACCGCTTTTCGAGCGCGCACATTCACTTCACGGCCATCGGTACGCACGACGAGACCGCGAACCTCGCCGGACGAATCGCTGATCAGCGTCAGCGCGCGAGCATCGTACGCGACGCGGATGTCACGAGATCCGACCTGCTCCGTGATGATTTTCATGAAGAGCGGGCCGCCGTTGTCACCCTCGACCTCCAGATTATGTCCACGGGGGCAAGGCTCGGCGATTTCGCTAAACGGCCATGCCTTTTCGTTTCCCGTATAGAGCAGACCATCATCCGTCAGCGCGACAATGGCTCGGGCTTTGAATTCGGAATCCTTGTAGGGCACGCCGAGATCGACCATCCACTCGAAGTGTTCGAGGCTCCCTTCGCAGTAGAGTCGGATTCGCTCTTCGTCGCCGAGTTCGCCCTGGGCCGCCTTGAGATATTCCATCATGTCGCGCGTCGAGTCTTCGTACCCGCACGCGCGTTGTACACGGGTGCCGCCGCTGCCACCCATGTAGATCTCGGCGCTCGACAGGGCGGTCGATCCACCACTTCCGCTAGCGACTTCGAAGATCGCGACCTCCGCACCCGCATCCGCCGCTTCGATTGCAGCGCAGGCGCCCGCACCGCCGAAGCCGACGATCGCGACGTCTGTTTCGATCTGCCATTGGTCTATGTCTTCGAATCTGCGGGGTAGCCACGGGTTGCTCTCGCTCACGATCGTTCTCCAGCAATCTCCGATGAAGCGCAATCATAGACGACTGACCTTCCCGTTGGACAGAGCCGGCTCGGATGCGACATGCTTTCGCCATGACGGATGACAAAATGAATCCGCCCCTGTCTCCCGATCCCAAGGTCCTGCTGCAGATCGCGAGAATGCCCATGCCTTTTGGGCGGTATTCGGGCACCCGATTGATCGATTTGCCCGAACCCTATGTCGTCTGGTTTCGGAATCAGGGCTACCCGCGTGGGCACCTTGGTGAACTGATGGCGACTCTCTATGAGATCAAGGCGAACGGACTCGAGCCGCTCCTGGATTCGATGCGCGAACAGACCGATCCGAAATTTCGAATGAAGGACCCAGCGTCGTTTCGGGAAGGCGATCGCTGAGCGCGAATCGGAGGCAGTCGATTCGCGCTTGCTCTCGTCAACCGCGATCGGACTACGAGCAGACGGAATTCAGGATGTCCGTAAACGTCAGAATCCCGACGAGGTCGCCGTTATCGATCACCGGCGCCGTGCGCACGCCCGTGAGCCGCATGAGTCGAATGCAATCCGTTACGTAGAGATCACCGTCGGCTTGAACGAGGCCGGATTCACGTCCGATGGCTCCGCCTACGATCTCGATCGATCCTCCGGCCTGCAATCCAGACTCGTCGATGCGAAATTGAATACGGTCTTTGCTTTCCATCTCAGTGGTCGAAGCGATCGATCGCGGCCTTCGATTGAGCAGCGGATCCGATGGTTTGTAATCCCGTGTCCGGCGCCGGGAAACTCGCAGGGTTTCGGGGGTAAACCATGGAGTCCAGTCGTCAGTCGGTCGCCCAGGAGACGGGAATGCAGAGGTTGTCGACGGCGATGCCTAGCATCTTCTCGAGCAGTCCCGGCTCGTGCCAGGCGCGGTCGAGGACGTAGGCCTGGATCGCCTTCGCGTCTTCGGCGCTGCCCGCGTCGGCGAAGCTCGGCATACCCCTCTCCGTGCGAATCCCTCCACGAACGATGGCATCCCACACTACCGATGTCAGGACGATCGCTGGCTCTTTCTCGTGATGATCGATTCTGATCGCTATTGGCCCGCCTTCACCCGTACGATCGGTCGACCCGAGCTAGCGCAGGACGAACGATTTTCCGATCCGGTCGTCCGCTTCCATAACAACCGGGCACTCGTCACGACGCTGGATGAGATCTTCGCCGAACGGCCGCTCGAAAAGTGGATCGAGCCGATGAACGCAGAGAGGCTGATCTGGGCTCCGGTTCGAACGCTGGCCGAAGCCATTGCGGACGAAAACGCAGAACAGGCCGGGAGCTTCCCGACCGTCGACCATCCCGAGTACGGCGCCTTCAAGACGGTCGCGCCCCCGCTCCAGATGTCGGGCCATGAAATGACCGGAGCGAACCCGGCGCCGGTATTGGCCGCGGATACGGCGGCCGTTCTCGCCGAGGCCGGGGTCGACGACGAGACGATTGCGCTGCTGGTCGCCGTCGCCGACTGATCCGATAGTTCCGACGGTTCCGATAGTTCCGGTGTCGTTCGCACGACGGCGGATCAGGAGCTGGCCCAATAGGCGCCGGCCATGATCGCCACGACACCGTAGAGAGCGAGCGTGCCATAGCCAATCCGGCGCCAGGGTCCGCCGCGGCGGATCAGTATCACGCTTCCGATCAACACGCCTAACATCTCGATGGCTGCGACGATGCGGCCGTAGTGCGCGGGATCCCAGTACGAGAGCGGACTTTCGAAATGCCAGCGGGTCAGTGGGTAGAAATGTGCGTGGGCGTCGTCGTGGTGGAGAGGAAGATCCGCGGCGACATGGAGTGTCATGCTGAGGAAGAAGGCGAGGGCGGGCCCAGATTTTCGATGGATTGCGATCGCCAGACCGATCGCGATCAGCGGCAGACTGTTGAAGATGTCGAACAAGCCCTGCCAGGCGGGATCGAAGTAGAGACGGCCCCAGATGGCCTGCTCTGTCTGGCCAGCAAAGGCCCGCTGATAGAGGTAGAAGCCAAACATCGGCAGGTCGGGGAGCAGGGCGCCGATCGTAATGGCGAGCCAATGAAAGTCGCGACGGGCGCGCCCGAGGATGACGGCGCTCAAGATCAGATGCGCAGGCGTATTCACACGCTCGATTCTAGGGGATCGCACCCATCGTGGGCGCGGGGTTTTGGGCAGCCGCTGCCCGGAATGGTCACTATCATCGGCCGTTGAAGCGGTTGGACGCGACATCGCGCGGCCGCCTGCTAGACGGTCGTGATTTCGGAATCAATCGCAGAGACGGAGTATTTTGGATGGAAAACTATGAGGACTACGACGCGCTCGGGCTGGCAGAGCTCGTCAAGTGCGGGGATACGACGGCCACCGAGCTGCTCGAAGCTGCGATCTCGAGGACCGAAAAACGCGATGGTGAAATCGGCTCGGTCGTCATCCGAATGTTCGATGAGGCAAGAGAAGCCGTTGCTGCGGGGATCCCGAACGGGCCCTTCGAAGGCGTGCCCTTTCTGCTGAAAGATCTGCATCTGGCATGGCCCGGTGTGCGGCTCACGAACGGTTCGAAACTCTTCGCGGACTTTGTTCCCGACTTCGAGAGTGAATTGGTGGCGCGCTATCGGAAGAGCGGCCTGGTCGTTTTCGGCAAGAGTCATTCGCCGGAGTACGGCTTGACCACGACGTCGGAGTCGGCGCTCTTCGGTCAGACAAGAAATCCCTGGAATCTCGAGCATACCTCCGGCGGGTCCTCGGGTGGGGCTTCGGCGGCGGTGGCCGCGGGACTGTTGCCGCTGGCCAATGCGAGCGATGGCGGCGGTTCGATTCGGATTCCGGCGTCCTGCTGTGGCCTGTTCGGAATGAAACCGACTCGCGGGCGAACACCGCTCGGCCCGAACTCCGGTGAGGGTTGGGCGGGGATGAGTGCCGTTCATGCGGTGAGTCGATCGGTGCGCGACAGTGCCGCTCTGCTCGACGTGACTGCGGGTTCAGATCTCGGCGCACCCTATGCGGCGCAGCCTCCCGTGCGGTCCTTCTTGGAAGAGGTCACGCGGGCACCCGGGTCTCTGCGGATTTCTATTCAATTGCAGGCGTGGAACGGCATCGACCCACATCCGGATTGTGTGGCCGCCCTTCGCGACGCTGAGTCGTTATGCCGAGAGTTGGGACACCATGTCGAGGAGCAGCCTTTCGTGGTCGACGCGACGACTCTCGCTCCGGCGACGCTGACGATTCTCAGCGCGAATACCCGAGCGATGATGGACGAAAGGGCGAAGGCGTTGGGTCGAGAATTGCGAGAAGACGATGTCGAGCCAGGGACCTGGGCGCTGGCCGCACTCTCGCAGAAGCACGGGGCGACCGATTATGTGAATGCGGTCAAGAAGATTCATGCGGTCGGCCGTGACCTGGCACGTCATCTCGAATCCTATGACATGGTGTTGTCGCCCACGATGGCGACGCCGCCCCATCCACTCGGATTGCTCTCCTTGTCGAATGCCGACCGGAGTGCGCAGGGCGTCGCGGTCCTGCAGACCGTGGGCTATACGCAGATCGCGAACGTGACCGGTCATCCGGCGATGACGGTTCCGCTCTCTTGGAACGAGGATGAGCTTCCGATCGGCGTACAATTCCTGGGTCGCATGAACGGAGAAGGGGCGCTCTATCAGTTGGCTGGACAATTGGAGCAGGCGAGGCCCTGGTTCGGGCGTCGTCCCAACCTCGACTGAGGTCGCCGGCCCGTCTGAATGCTCTTCTATGAAGATCGTTCGGTCGAGCGTGCCGACTTCATCCGACGCGCGCGGTCTGGCCTCCGTCGACGGGCAGCGAAACGCCCGTAATGAAGGAAGCGTCGTCAGAGGCCAGGAAGAGCGCGGCCCGAGCGATGTCCCAGGCGGTCCCCATCTGTCCACGGAGCGGGACCTGAGCGTTTCGCTGGCGAATCAGCTCGTCTTTGTCGACGCCTAGACCCTTCGAGATGCCTTCGATCGCCATCGGGGTCTCCATCAGCCCCGGCATGATCACATTGGCTCGGATTCCGTATTTCGCATTGCCGATCGCGAGGGATTGGGTGTACGCGTTGATCCCGGCCTTCGACGTCTTGTAGGCCACGATGCCGACGGAGCAGACTGCGGCGATCGACGAGATGTTGATGATCGAGCCCGACTCCTGCTCGCGCATGGCGGGAAGCACCGCCTTGCACGGAAAGATCACGCTCTTCAGGTTGACCGACATGATCTGGTCCCAGGCTTCTTCCTCGATATGCGACGGCCCGGCATCGGCTCCCCCAATGCCCACGTTGTTATGCAGGATATCGATGCGGCCATGCGCCGCAAGGCAATCTTCGATGACACGGTTGCAGTCGACGCCGCTCGTCGCATCGGCTTCGACAGCGAGCGCCTTGTTGCCTTCCGCTCCGATCATGTCGACGGTTTCTCGCGCCGAATCGAGACGGCGATCGACCGCCAGTACATGCGCGCCTTCGCGAGCGAACAGGATCGCGGTGGCGCGACCGTTGCCGATAGTGTCGCCGGGCGTCTGGCCGGCACCCATCACGATCGCCACCTTGCCCTCGAGACGCCGGCTCATGACTTTGGAAATCCTTGGACACCCTCTTCGAGTTGTACGCCGAGCGTGTTGAGAGCCATCGAGACGAGGTTGTATTGACCCACGGTGAAGACGAGATCCATCAACTGCTGCTTGTTGTAGAACGCGGATAGAGCGTTCCAGGTTTCGTCCGTAATGAATGCGTCGTCCACGAGTTCATCGGCCGCGCGGAGCAGCGCGACCTCTTTCTCGCTCCATCCCTCCGCATCGGGGCCCTGACAGACGCGCTCGATTTCTTCGGGGCTGATGTCGGAATGGAGAGCGATCTCGGCGTGCTGGGCCCATTCGTATTCGGCCTGGCATTGCCATCCCGTCCGCAAGATCGCGAGTTCGCGGTCGCGGGCCGAAAGAGAGTTCTTCGCCAGGATGTGATTTCCGAAAACCAACCAGCGCGTCATCAACTTGGGATGATGTGCGAGGGTTCGAAAGATGTTCAGGATCTTGCCGTCGCCGAAGCGCGCGCGGACTTCGCCATCGATTTCGTCGATTTCGAGGGGGTCGAGTCGGGGTTTTTCCAATCGCAATTCGCTTCTCCAGTTCATTGATCCAATTGCCGCGATACCCGCCCACGCGGGTCAGCGCGAATGGCGGTCCAAGCCAATAGAAGGGCGGCTCGCTTACGAGGCCCGGAAAACTCCTCGAGATCATAGCCGCCCCCGCCGGCATCCCGCAGCAGGCTCTCGGGTCGATGTGTCGCCAGGACCCTGCCATTGAGGGTAGAGTCCGGGTGAATTCGGATGCGTCTCGTTTCGGTGGAGATGGCGAAGCCCGGGAGTGACGATGCCCTACGTAAAGAGTCGCGAAGCCAGGATCTATTACGAAACGCACGGGTCGGGATCGCCCTTGGTCTTGGCGCACGGCGCCGGCGGAAATACCCAGATCTGGTGGCAACAGGTGCCGCATTTCTCAGCGAAACACCGCGTGGTGACGTTCGACCATCGGTGTTTCGGTCGTTCGGTCTGCAAGCCCGAGGCCTTCAAGCCCGAGT
Source organism: Deltaproteobacteria bacterium UBA4427 (assembly GCA_963854795.1). Classification (GTDB taxonomy): domain Bacteria; phylum Myxococcota_A; class UBA9160; order UBA9160; family UBA4427; genus UBA4427. The sequence continues at coordinate 7,514 of CAWLAJ010000080.1, forward strand.
TCTTTGGCGAGGATCTGGTCGCCGTTCTCGACGCGGAGGGAATCGATCGGGTCGCGCTCGTCTGCCAATCGATGGGAGGCTGGACGGGCATGAGAATGGCCCTCGACCATCCGGATCGATTGTCGTGCCTCGTGTTATGCGGGACACCGGGCGGAATCGTCACCGATCAGATCATCGCTGCCGCGGCGCGGATCGCCGAGGGCGCCGCCGTCGACGGGATCAGTGGGAACGCCGCCTTGGCCAAGAGCTTCCAGAAGAACGAGCCCGCGCTGACCTTTCTCTACGATCAGATTGGCAGCCACAACACAGGGTTCTCGCCCCGGCTATTGGGTGAGTTGGCCAGCGCCAGGATCGATCCCGACGAACTGAAATCCTACTCCGTCCCCACTCTCGTCGTTTCCGGTGAAGAAGATGCGCTCTTTCCGACCGAGGCGATACGCGAAATTGCGGAACTGATCCCCGAATCGGAGCTGAAGACGGTTCCGGGATCCGGACATTCCCCCTATTACGAAGTTCCGCAGATGTTCAATGCGCTCGTCGACGACTTCTTGTCACGGTTCGCGAGCTGATCGATCGAGGGCGCCGACATTCTTCTCGCGATATGTGAAGTCTCGATCGCCTTTGCCGGCTTCACATCGATCGTCGGTGTTCTCGGCCATCGCGAGGGCACGACCTGGAGCCCGGAAAACAGTCTGCGCCTGTGGCTCATGATCGAATCGAGTCTAGCCACTCTTCTGTTTTCGCTTCTCCCCTTCATCGTGTTTCACCTCGCATTCGAGGCAACCGTCGTTTGGGGTGCATCAAGTGGGACCATGGCGCTCTTTCTCGTGGTTCATACGATCATCGTTGGACAGAAGCTGCGCACGCTCGACGCCAAGGACGAGTGGTCCATCTGGAGATTCGAGAGCCTGGTCGGCGCCTTGATCATGTCGACCGTGGTCATTCAGTCGCTGAACGTATTGGGGATCGGATTCGATCGCAGTCTCGGCGCTTACCTACTCGGCTTGATCCTGCTCTTGGGATTGGCTTCGATGCATTTCGTCGCGCTGCTGGTCGCGGTTCACGCTTCCTCGAATCGGGCCCGGCAATAGATCCGCTCGCTGAAAGAGAGGGGTCCAGAGACTCCGGTATTCCCGAACCGACTCACGACGCGTTTGCGCCCTGCACTCGCTCTTCGAGCGCGGCCACCAGGCTGCGTCCGAGTTCGTCCGAGTCGCCGGGCCACCTTGCAGTCATGAGATTGCCGTCGACGACCGTATAACCCTCGCCATACGATGCGCCCCAAGGACCGGTTTCGAAGAGACCGTTCGGGCCGACCGCACGTTTGACCTCGTCCTGCACGTATTCGGGATAGGTTCGGAAATGGCGCCCCAAGGTCCAGAACGTCAACCAGAATGCGGCTCGCTCGAGTTTCTTGGTCAGGCCCGTCAGCTTCTTCCCGTGCACGACGGAGAGATTCGTCTTCGGATCGATTGCTCGAGCGAGCAGGACCGGACCGTGACAGATGGCGCTGACGAGCAAGTCGCGGGAGAAGAATTCGACGATCTTTCCCTGAAGCTCCGTTGATTCGAGATAGGGCTTCATTCCGGGAGCGTGGCCCCCGGGTAGGTGGACGCCCTCGAATCGGTCTGGATTGATTTCGTCGTAGCGAATCGGCGAGCGAAAGGCCGCGTCCTTGGCCAATTCATGATAGGTCTGCACGTCGTTGGGCCGGGCACCGATCTGCCCGAAGACGACACCCTCGAGTGCGAGTGGGTCGCAGGCAGCGGGCTTTCCGTCCAGCGTCGCGAAGACGACTTCGACGCCTGCCTTGCGCAGAATTTTCCAGGGAACGGCCACTTCGGTCGGTTCGAAGCCTTCGCTCGGCAGCGGCATGAGGATGGAGGGCATGGAGGGCATGGTACGATTTTTCTCTGCGATCGCCCGACAAAGGTCCGATATTGGATCAAGACCAGGCAAGGGGAACGAAGTGCAAGTCATCAAGATTCTGGGCGGACTCGTCGCCGCATTGATTCTATTGATCGTCGTCGTGTTTCTGGGAGCGCGATTTCATGATAGTCCACTCGAGATCATTCCCGGCGGTCCACTCGTAGCCGGGGAGCTGGTGTCCAGCCCGGTTTCGGACTGGACCTTCGCGACGTCCATCGACCAGATCGAGTTCCCGCTGGCTGCCGACAAGACTTCGAGGACGATGTGGATCGTGGTCGAATCGGGTCGTGCTTTCATTCCCTGTAGCATGGGCTTTCCGCCCGGGAAGAATTGGCATTTGCGCGCAGACGTGGACGGACGGGCGGTGATTCGCGTGCTCGGCAAACGCTACGAGGTCACGCTCGATCGAATCGACGACGCCGAACTTGCAGCGGCGCTCGAATCCATTGTCGGTGAGAAATACGGCGGTGGCCCGCCCGGTGACGCAGACGTCGGGTTCTTCGCGCTCAATCCGCGTTCCGCGTGATCTCAACCCGGTATTGAACGCGATCGTGAACCCGGGACCCGTAGAGAGGCCCGGGTTCACGTTTCGTCGCGTGAGAAGCCCGAAGCTAGTTCAACGCTCCGCGCTCGCTGGCCAAGGTTCCCGTAACGCCGCCACTCTCGACGAGTTCCGAAGAGATTTGCGCGGCGCGTACACGACGTCTTTCGCGCAGGGCATCCGTATCACAAAGGCGGTCGAGAACTTCCTGACCCCAGCTGATATGACGTCGGTGCTTGCGCACGATGTCTTCGAGCAACTCGATGGTCGGTGCATCGCAGATCTGATCCGTCTCGCGCATCGTCAGTTCGTAGACGTCGACGAGATGTGGCATCAGGACATCGAAGGGCCCCGTTAGTTTCTCGATCGTGAGATCAGGTCTCTCGGGCTCCGAGATCGATTGGATGAGAGCCGCAAAGCCCTCGTTCGCCGACTGAGAGGCAGCAACGGCCCTCACGCCACAGCGAAGCTCCGGCAAGCGGTTGCCGAGCACGTCGGCCGCCTGGGCACATTCCCAGATGATCTTGCCGAGGCCGGTCTTGACGGGCAGTTCTGGAATCGTCGCCACCCAACCCCCGAGCATCATCATCATCCACTCTTCGGCATAGCGAAAATTCCGACATCGCCGCGCCATGGCTTCGACGTCATAGCGCCCGGTCAACTCGCGCAGATCGGCCGGAATGTCGAACGCCGAATAGGGCGCGAAGGTGGTCTTCTCCTCGGGCGACATGCCCGGATACATGCGTTGCTCGCTCATGATTGTGCCTCCGTTCCCTGCGCCTCGGCCTTGGCCGCGCGCTTTGCGAAATGTCGTTCGCGCAGGATATTCGCTGCCGCTACGAGCGTCTTCTTGCTCGGGCCGGAGCCGGACAGCTCGGCCAGGTCTTCGAGCTCTTCCTCGGTGAAACCGGCTTCGAGACGGTCGTCCCAGGCGATCGGAATCGCCGCGTCCTCGCGAGCCGAACGAGCGCCGCCGAAGCTGAACTGCTTGTCGACCTTTCGTCGATATTCCTGGGTTCGTTTGAGGTATTCGGGATCGTCCTTGGTGAATTCACGAACCCACTCGCTACCGAAACGGACATGGGTCAGCTCGTCGGCCAGCACGTAGTCGACGGCCTGCTGCATTCGCTCGTCGCCCGTCTTGATCGCGTATTTGATCATGTCGCGAAAGACATCACAGGCGAGTCCTTCGAGGGCGCGATTCACGCCGGCAACTCGCATGGCGGGATCTTTCGAGCAGGCGCACTCGAAGAGGAAGGTACTCTCCGGGAACATGCCGACTTCGCCACCGAGATGATTGAGGAGTTTTTCGAAGATCTGGACATGCCGGCCTTCATCCCAGGCCTGCCGAGCCATGTTCATCTTGAATTCCCACGGCGCATCCGGAAAATCCCAGAGCGAGCGCGCGGCGCCTTCGAGTGCCTGCACCTCTCCGACGAAGATGCCATGCATCCGCAACAAGAGACGTGTGAGGCCCGCGGGCGCATCCGGGTCGATCGGTTCATTCAAGATGGTGAGAGCGAATCCGGGTCCATACGATTCGAAGAGTGGCTCGGCCGCCGTTCCTTTGACGGAGCCTTCGATCATGTCCGAGAATTGCTCGAACGCGTTCACGATCGTATCGACATCGTCGGGTAGGGTGGCGAGCACGGTGGACTGTGCGTTGTCCTGTCGGACGAACCGGCTGTCGCGCGCCAGTTCTTCATGGTGAATGAACCTCTTCATGGTCGATCTCCTTCGGTTGAGACAAGAGTAGTAGGTGCGTTTTTCGTTACGTCCAGGACGCCCAGATAGGACAGGCATGACGAGACAAGTTCGTCGGCGATCATTTCGTCGCTCAGTGGGACGGGCGCCATATCGCGTAGGCCCACCGTATATTGTTGGACGAGCAGGGCCACGACCTGGGTGAGCGCAAAGGAAATGGCCGCAGCCGGATTCGGATGTCCGATCTCGTCGATTCGCGCCATCAGCAGATCAGAAATTCCCACCATCACATAGCGATTCAATTTGATTGCGCGCTCGCGCATGAGCTCATCGCTGATGGCGCGCTGGTAGATGGCGCGGTAGAGGCTCTCATTGGGCTGCATGACTTCGATCAGGAAGGGGAAGATCGTGGACAGGATCTCCGCGATGTCCGCGTCTTGCCAACGCGCGGGATCGAGTGCGTCGTCCGCGGTCGCAAAGGCTTCCTCGCAGCGTCGCTCGTGGAGGGCGTGAAGGAGTCCGTCCTTGTCCTTGAAGCGTCGATAGAAGGCGGCGACTGAAGTATCGGCGCGCACGGCGAGATCACGGATATGGATATCGTCGAAGCTCTTGTCGCGGAGGAGCATTTCGGCGACGTCGAGCAAACGTTCGAGACTCTGATGCGTACGCGCCTGGCGGGGCGGACGGATCCAATGCAATTCTGTTGGGCGATGCACCATTTAAGTCGCTCTACCATCGCGCCCGGTGGTGAGACACACCCGCGAAGCGCTTCGAGTCGAAAATTCTATCAGAAAACGGAATCAGATTCCGGTATTCACCCAAGGTTTTGAAATCAATGAAGAAATTGGACTATCAGAGAGGCTCGGAGCGACTTCTCAACGGTTCGCCAACGAGAAATATTCGTAACGCAGGGACCCTTCGCTCACTGCGATGACTCTGAATCCCGACGGATCGTCGCCCAGCGGCCGGCCGACCGGGCCGGTCGTCAGCATCTGCATTTCGCCATTTCGTCCGAGCGCATTCTTGTGAAGATGGCCGGCGAAGACCGCTTCAACGCCGGCTTCTTTGAAGAGCTCGAGGTAGGTGGTTCGCGCGCTTCGTTCGATGTTGAAATACTCGTCGTCTTCGTCGGGAGATTCCAGGAACAGGGGTTGATGTTGGAAGACGACGATGTGCTCTGCGCCGGCAGCCCGGGCGCGGTCCAACTCGCCACGGACCCATGAAAGTTGCTTCTTGGCTTCTTCGGGGACGCTCTCGGGCGCGTCGATCAATTGGCTGTTCAGCACGATGGCGTGGATACCGCCCTCTTGAAACGAATAGCGATCGGGCCCGAAGACCTTGCGATAGGCAAGGAGCGTCTCGGCTGTCGGTTCGTTGCCGACATCGTGGTTTCCGGCGACTGCGTGCAGGGGAATGGAGGGATCGAGCAGCGATGCGATGCGATTCCATTCTGCGATCTGGCCTGCGTGGCCGACCGGGTTCACGAGATCTCCGCAGACGATGACGAAGGCGGGTCTGAGGTTATTAGCGTGTCGAATCGCCGACTCGAAAAGGAGCGCATCCTTTTCGAACTGGTCATCTTTGTAGGTCGCGCGGAGAAGCAACATGGGCAGCGAATACGAGTACATGCCAAGCTGGGTATCCGCCATCTGAATGAAGAATTGCGATTCGTCACCCAACCATTGCGCCAGCCCCTCGATATCCGGGACCGGCGACGCACTCGCTTCTCGCATCGCGTTGTTGGGCGATGAAATACAAGAGATCACTGTCAGGATGAGAGCCAGGGTTCCCGCCACTTTGATCATGAGTCGACGGATCGTATGTCTTCGGTTGGTCATTCGTTGGTTCATTCTCGAGGATCAGGCTCGATGGTCTTCGAGCCAGGTGGCAACCCGATCCGCCATATCGCCGCGCGCGCTGCCGGGAACTTCCATGTAGTGATCCCCGGGCAGGAATACCAGCGTTTTGTCTTCGGCTGCCAGGTTGTCGTGAATCGTATGGGCGTCGATTGGAAATACGCCGACATCGTGCATGCTCTGCATGACGAGCGATGGAATGCGAATCCGCTTCAGGTGCGGAATGGCGCGACACTGCGAGTATTCGAGGCTCCACATCGATAGCCAGGTCCGTACGGTGTTGGTCGCCCCGATCCCGAACGGGCTGTAGTTGAAGAATTTGGGTTGTCCCAGATAACAAACTCCCACTTCTCGATCGCTCGGATCGAGACTCCCGTCGAGGTAACGCAGGTCGGCCCACGTGCGCGCCAGATTGAATGTGCGGTCGAAGTTACCGGCGACTCGAAGTCGTTCGAGTTCCTCGAGGGCCCAGGATGTAATGCGGTGGTTGCGAGCGACCTGCGCTTCGCGGTAGAGCTTCACGAATTCTGGCGCGTAGGGCGGGCCGTTGTCGGGATTGTACATGTCCAGGGAGGGATCGACGGAGGTTGGATCGAACTCGTCCGTGACGGAGGGATCGAACCAGTCGGTCAAGACCTCTGGCCGACCAGGATGGGCATTGGTCGAAACGTAGAGGTCGCAGGGGAGCAGGTCGCAAGCGGCTTCCTGGACAGGCGCGCCGAGCAGTGGCCGGAGGTTCGCTTCCGTCGCCTGGGATTGATAGGCCGCCATCAGTGAGCCACCGCCCGAGTTTCCCAGCAGGACGATGTTCTCGACGTTCGCTTCTTCGCGAAGCCAGCGAACGCCAACGCCAATGTCGATCAACGCATGTTCGAGATTGAAATGCTGTTCGGCGCCGCGGTAGCGGGTATTCCAACCGAGAAAGCCGTATCCGCGCGCGGCCATGAGCTCCCCCATGTAGTGTTCAGAGAAGTCGACGTTGTAATGTGTCGCGATGAAGGCCGTGCGCGGCGCCTCTCCCCGCGGTGTGTGATAGAGCCCCTGCGTCGGCATATAGCCGGCACCGTTTCGCTTGGCGGTCGGGGAGGGCAGAGAGACGAATCGACGTTCGATCTTTTTCACGCTCGGGGTCGGCTCCAATGGTCACGCGGCAAGGGACTAGACGGATTCCCCGACGCTGGTTTCCTTGCGAGCTTCCTCGGCTATTTCCTCTCGGGATTGCCGAAGGATCCGGAGCGCTTCTTCTTCTGTTTGTGCGAATGCCTGTTCGTCCGTGGTGACGCAGAATTCGACCAGAATGCCGTTGGGATCGAGCGTGTAGATGGACACGCACCAGCCGTGGTCGATCTGCATGACCTGGTCGATTCCCGCCTCGTGCATGCGCTTCGTCATCGTCTCGAGTTCTTCGAGGGTGTCGAGTCTGAAAGCGATGTGGTTCGCCCAGGGCGGCAATCCGAGTCCGGTCGAAATTTCGGTCTTGAATTCCGCCTCTTCGCCGACGTCATGAAGCTCGAAAAACCCGATCGCTTCGTCGTT
>CAWLAJ010000081.1:0-14789 GCA_963854795.1 Deltaproteobacteria bacterium UBA4427
GGTCGGGTAAAGATCGCCGCCGTGTCGGCTTCGCCGCCTTTCGGGATCCGAATGACGCGTTGACCGGTATTGACCACGCGAAGGATTTCCCGGACGACGACGCGATCGCCCATCCAGTCGATGCGCAGGCGCATTTCTTCGATGGCGATGCCGGCGGTTTCGCGGGTGGGCGACATGATTTCGATCTCGACCCGCGCTTGTGTTGCGCCCGCTTCGAAGGTCACGCGTTCGCCGAAGGGGATCTCCTGGTAGCGGGCACCGATCAGATAGACGATGCCCGGGTCGGTTGAGATCTGACTGAATTGATAGCGGCCACCGGCGTCGGTCTCGCCGTTGGCGAGCCCCGGCGTGCCATCCGGAGACAAGGCGTACAGAACGATCTCAATGCCGGCCGCCTCGCCCGGATCCGTCGCGTGAACGACTTGTACGGTCAACGAGCCATCGCCTGGCGGCGGCGCCGGCGCCGCACCCGGTGTGCCCGGGTGCTGGGCGCTCGCGGAGACGGCGATGCATGTGAAGAACGAAACCAGGACGACGATCCACGCGGGCCCGAAGCCGGTCGCGGCAGGCCCCGTCCATCGAAGACGATTCATGCGTCGGCCTCGATCGCAGGCTCATTCACGTTGGCGTCGGCGATCTCTCGCTCCGATTTCTCGGGATGGGGCCAGAGCACGATCAAACAACCGAACACGAAGATCATGCCTCCGGTCCAGCCGAAATTGACCAGAGGGTTGTGGTAGATCTTCAAGGTTGCCGAGCCGTCGGCTTCGAGATTGGTCAGGATGACGTAGAGGTCTTCGCGCCAACTCGAATAGATCGAGGGGATCGAACTCGGCTGCTGCTCGAGCCAGTACATTCGCTTCTCGGGCGTCATGACCGCGAGAGGTTCGCCGTGCTTGTAGAGCGCGAGTCGCGCACGGGCGCCGCCATAGTGCTGTGCGGGAATGGCGTTGGCCGTCAGGTATTCGATTCGGAAGTCGCGAATCGACGCGGAGTCACCGGGACGAACGTTGCTCAACTGTTCTTCATTGAAGGCGGCGCCGGAGATTCCGAGCATCAAGATCACGAAGCCCGTATGAACGATATAACCGCCGTAGCGCCGTTGGTTGCGAACCAACAGGGTCTGAAGCGCGGTTCCGACGCCTTCGCCGAGTCGTTTCATGCGGCCGCGAACGGCCAGCGTGTATTCCTGCGTGACCGTCGTGAGGACGAAGCCGGCCAGGCCCCAACAGGCGATGGCCCAATAGCCCGGATCGAAGCCGAAGATCGCGACGACGGTGACGCCGACGACGATTCCCATGGTCGCGGGCAGTCGGAATTGTCTGCGCAGGCTCGTGATGCTCGCCTTGCGCCAGGCGATGAGAGGTCCGATGCCCGTCAAGACCATCAAGCACAGGGCCAGCAGTCCAGCGAAGGTATTGAAATAGGGCGGACCGAGAATTCGCCGAACTCCGCTCAGCGCTTCGGTGAAGACCGGGAAGAGCGTGCCCACGAAGACGACGAAGAGGATCGCCATGAAGATCCAGTTGTTGATGATGAAGCTGGCTTCGCGCGACAGGATGCTCTCGAGCTTGTTCGGACTTCGCAATCTCGGCAGTCGCCAGACGAGCGCAGCGATGTACGCCACGAGCACGAGCAAGACATATCCGGCGAAGATGCGCCCGAAGCTATCGGAGTTGGCGAAGGCGTGGACTGACTGAACGATTCCACTGCGGGTCAGGAAGGTCCCGAAGAGGCATAGGCCATAGGTCAAGCCGATCAAGACGAGGTTCCAGGTCCGCAGCATGTCACGCTTTTCCTGGATCATGACCGAATGGATATACGCGGTTCCCGCAATCCAAGGCATCAGTGAAGCGTTTTCGACGGGATCCCAGGCCCAATATCCGCCCCAACCGAGAACTTCATAGGCCCATCGTCCGCCTAACATGATTCCGATCGAAAGGACCGTCCAGGCGAAGAGCGTCCAGCGCCGTGTCGTGCGAAACCAGCTGGTTCCGAGTTCGCCCGTCACCAGCGCCGCGAAGGCGAAAGAGAAGGGCAGGGCGAAACCCGTGAATCCCGTATAGAGCATGACCGGGTGAATCAGCATGACGGGATGTTGCAAAAGCGGGTTCAAGCCGTTTCCGTCCGAGAGTCGTTGGTCGTGCGCGACATGCTCGAAGGGGACGGACTCGAAATTCACCAACAAGAGGAAGAAGCCGATGTTCACGAGCATCGCCACGCAGACCCAGGGCATCAGCACGCGGTTCTTCTCCCGATTGCCCAAAACGGCGACCGCACCGTAGGCCGTCAGCATCCAGGCCCAGAGCAGGAGCGATCCCGCTTGTCCACCCCAGAGTGCGCCGAGTCGATAGTGAAGCGCCATCGTTCGCGCCGAGTGGGCTGCCACGTAGCTGAGCGAGAAATCGTTCGTGGCCAGCGCCCAGAAGAGCGCGAGCATGGCGACCGAGCAGGAAGCGAAGACCAACAGGAGAGAGCGCTCTGCGACGCGTGTCCAGTCGGCGCGCTTCTGTACGCCAGCAAAGATTCCGGCGCCGATTCCGATCACCGACAGAAGGAGTCCCAGCCGGAGCGAGTAGAGTCCGATTTCGCCCACGCTAGATTTCGACGCCTGGCTCCGCCATGAGCCCCGCCTTCGCTTCAAATTTCGATGGACATTTCGCCATCACATTGTCGGCAACGAAGATGGAATTGCCTTGGGACATCACGAGCTGTCCTTCGACGACGACTTCCGCGCCGTCCTTGAAGAGGTCAGGCGTTTCGAGACTGCCGTATTCGACGATCAGTGTTTGTCCGATCGGACCCCCGGAATGCGGCGGGTTGTTCTGGACCGAAAATCGAACACGCTGGCCTTCGAGGTCGCGCTCGATCGATTCCGCGGCAACATAACCATGCACGCGCGCCGATCGTCCGACCATTCGGGTCGCCTGCGAATGAAATTCCTCGAGGCTCTGGAAATACTGAAACGACAAGCCCTCGTTCAGTTGAGTCGAACCGTACCAGCCGAGCAACAGGGCGATAGCCGTAGCTCCGATGGCGATTTGGGCACCCTTCGACATTCTATTCAGATCCGTCCGTTGGCAATTGCGAAACTGGGTCGTGGAAATTTTCGCGGCCATGAGCTGTTGTTGTGTGGTGGTGGTTGTCGTTCGCGTCTTCGGGCCGCCCGGTGGGGCGGGTCGGAGAAACAGCAGATTAGCGGTCGGTCGCTGGAGTGTCAAAGAGGGCCAGGCCAAAATTGGCTGTGATTTCAGTTACTTGGGCGATTCGCTGCCTTGACGTTCGGTGACCACCGGGCTACCCGGAGAGCGGATTCGAGGCGAGCGGAACGCTCCGTGCGAACGAACTGCTGTGATCGGCCCAGAATGGACGTCACATCCTCGACTAGAGTTCAGCGAGTCCGCCATCCGTCGTCACTCGCGCGGCGAATTCCCGATGGCGCCGACACGAGGACTGAGAGGGATGGGATGAAGATTCTCGAAGCGGAACTGATCGCCTCGGCGCCACACATCGAAAAGCTTCCGCCGTCGGGTCTGCCGGAAATCGCCTTTCTCGGTCGCTCGAATGTCGGCAAATCGAGTCTCCTGAACGCGCTCGCGCGCAGGAAGAAGCTCGCGCGAACCAGCAGCACGCCGGGCAAGACCCGCGAACTCGTACTGTTCCGTATTCGTACGGATCGCGGCGAACTCGGCTTCGTCGATCTGCCCGGCTATGGCTGGGCCAAGGTTTCGCGCAAGGAACGGGCGAGTTGGGGGCGGCTTGCCGAAGGCTATCTCAAGGGACGACGTGAACTCCGGCTCGCGATCGTGCTCCAGGATGTCCGGCGTTCGTGGAGTGAAGACGAGAGCCTGCTGCTCGAATGGCTCGAGACCAAGGACGTTCCCGGGCGAATCGTGCTGACGAAAACCGACAAACTCAAGCTGATGAAGCGCAAGGAGCGGATTCGCGCCCTGACCAAAGAGATCGGCAGCGGCTTCGGGAATCCGATCTCCACCTCCTCGCAGAAGGGCGAAGGTCTCGACCTCGTCTGGAAGGTCTGTTGCGAACACGCCTTTCCCCGGGATAGCGACTAGCGGAACAGATCGGTCGATGGATCGCGCAGCAGGGCGTCTCGAACGGTGCCGTCGCCCTCGAACTCGAGCCCCTCGATGGCGACGACGGGAATCCCGGCGCTCTTCCACATGAGCAGACCGGCTGCGGCGGCGAGCTGATCCGCGGTCGCCGGCTGGGTCACGATGAGTTCGCGGCCGGCGCGATCGCGTGAACCCCGATCGTCGCGGATGGGCAGCAATCCAGCGGAGCCGAGTGCCACGTCGACGAGACCTTCGCGCCAGGGCCGGCCGAAAGTGTCGCTGATTACGATGGGTGTCGATCCGTCCGAGTTTGAAAGCGCTTCGAAGAGGCGACGTGCAGAGGCGTCGGGATCTTTCGGCAGCAGTACGGCGACTTCGGGCCCGGGTGCGTTCGAGAGGTCGACGCCGGAGTTCGCGCAGACGAACCCGTGATGGGTTTCCGTGATCAGCACGCCGTTTCCACGTCGCACGATGCGGCGACTTTCCTGCAACACGATTTCGACCTGACGCGGATCACGATCGTGGGCTTCGCCGATTTCGCGGGCCTCGGCGCTCGGTTCGATGTCCGAAAGCGAAACGAGCCTTCCCTCCGCTTTGGAGATGATCTTCTGGCAAACGACGAGAACCGTGCCAGCGAGGTCGACGCTTGCACTCGCGGCCGCCTTGCGGATCAGCTCGGCGAGATTGGCGCCGGGTTCGACCTCAGGAAAGTCCGAGAGTGGCACGAGCCGTAGAGGGCTGGGCATCGACGTCATGGTGCGTTCTCGCTCAGTGCGCCTTCCAGCAAGCGCCGGGTGCGCGTCCCGCCCGAATCCGTTTTCAGGAACGCTTCGAGATCTTCGGGATGGTCGAGATCGATCGAGAGCGATTCAAGTGCGATCTCATGGAAGGCGACGCCCGCGCTGGCGGCGGCTTTGCGATGGCGATTCGCACTATCGCGACCGAAGGAGCAGGGGATGGCGTCCGCTGGAATCTGTAAAAGCGCCGAGGTCCCTCCATCGGACGACGGCGCGAGCCAGACGCCTGGCGGTTCGGATTGCGATCCCGCTTCGAGCAGGATCTCGAAGTCGGCCGCGAGTGCACCCGCGACATCGCCCAACACGATCAGCAGCCCTTCGCTGGAAGAGGATTGCAGCCGCTCGCGGCCGTCTTCGAGCGCCGCGTTCAATCCCGGTTCTGCCCTCATCAAGATTTCCGCGCCGGCCCGGCTCGCGTGCTCCGCAACGACGGGATCCGGGGTCGTAATCGCAATCCGATCGATTCCCGAGGTCTTTCCCAGCGACTCGATCAGGTCTTCGAGCATGGCGAGAGTCAGGGCCTGACGGCGCTCGTCCGGCAGCTGCGGCAGCAGGCGAGACTTGCTCTCCTCGAGGCGTTTCACCGGAATCAGCGCAACGGTCATCGAAGCTCGTCCGCGATCTCGAGCGCAGCGCGCGCAACGTTCTCAGAAATTTCGGCGCTGACCATGAGGGTGTCGAGTGAACTCGCTCGAAGCCCGAGCCCCTCGATCTCGTCCAAGAGTTTGGCGTCTTGTTCATCGAAGACGAACCCGTCGATCCAATCTCGGTAGAAACCGGCCACACCGAGGGCGGAAACCGCGACGCCTTCCGCGCGCAGGAGCGTATGCGCCGGGCCTTTGACAGGGGCACCGCCGATGATGGGCGAGACGGCCACAATGGGTGCCCGCGATGCTTCGAGAGCCGCTCGGATTCCCGGGACGGCGAGAATCGGGCCGATCGAAACGATCGGATTGCTCGGGGAAACGAGAATCGTTCGCGCCGATTCGAGGGCCGAAAGCACTGCGGGTGCCGGCGTCGCTTCTCGGGCCGCCGAGAGGTCGATTGATTCGACGTCGGTCGGTGCGCCTTCTCGAACCAGGTACTCCTCGAAATGAAGATCGCGATCGTTCGAAAGCCGAATGAAAGTCGGGCACGGATCGTTCGACATCGGCAGGATGCGCAGGGCGAGGCCCATGTCGCGCCGGAGTTCGTCGGCGATCTCGTCGAGGCCGACGCCCTCGTTCAGCCGAAGTGTGCGGTGGACGCAATTCGCGTAATCGGCGTCGCCGAGTCGGAACCAGGTTTCATGGCCCAACGCCGAGAGTCGATCGACGAGGTCGAAACGGTCCCCCTTCAGGCCGAAGCCACGCTGGGTGTCGATCCGGCCGGCGAGGGTATAGGTCACGATGTCGAGGTCGGGCGAGACATGCGCGCCATAGAACACCCGATCGTCACCGGTGTTGACGATGACGCTGAGCTCTTCTGGATCAACCGCGCGAACGACGCCGCGCAGGAAGCGTGCAGCGCCGACGCCGCCCGCCAGGACGACGACGGGCCCCGCGATTTTCTCCCCTCTGGTCGTCGCGGCCATGGATCTAGTTCCCGGGTGCCGTTTCGACGACGGCGATGGAGGTTAGTTCTTCGAGTTCACGCTCCTGCTCGGTCAGTCGAGCGGCGATGGCGCGCAGTTCGGGGTCTTCGTGAAGTGACTCGTCCGCGGCCCGACCCGGTTGGCTGATCAGGTTCTCGAGCATGCGATGATCGAGCGCGATGGCCTGGCGTAGCTCCACGATTCTCTGGCTGCGAACATCGGGATCGGACAATGCGTGCGGGCTTGTCGGGCCGTCTCCGCCCCCCAGACAACCCAGAATGCCCACGCCTGCCAGGCAGATGAGCACGCGGACCCTGCCGACCAGGCGCGCTCGGGGTCGCCTGTAGGCGCCTCCGGCCGCGATCCGGCTCATCCATGTTCTTCGAATCTCGAAAAGCATCAGGCGCGATTCTTCGGGACGGGCCGCGTGCCGTCAAGCGGTCGCCGGCGCCGGGATTGGCTGTGAGAAAGGTTGGAAACGGGGGTTTCGGAGTCCGCGATTCACGCGCATGCGGAAAATTCCGCCCTTCTCGTCCAGGGATCGTTTCGCGACACCTCCCATTCGATCCGTGTTGGGCACGAAGCTTGCGAACTCCATCGGGATGTTTCGATCCAAGACGAATACACCCTGCAGGTTGCGCGCTCGTCTGCGACTCGTCCTGGCGATTGCGATCAGCGTTCTCGCCACCGCGGGCGGAGCTTCGCCGGCGCGTGGTGTCGCGACAGGGGTGACGACTTCGACGGAGAGTTGGCGCTGGCTCGGATCGGTCGGCGGTGGCCGCGAGCACTCCATCGCCCTGGCGCAGTCGGCGTTCGGCGACGTGGCGGTGGGAGACCTCACCGGCGTGTCGTGGTGGCGAGACAATCTACGCGAGCGTGCCGTGCTGCCCGGGGTTCGCGACCTCGCGTTCGATGCGACGGGTCTTCTCTGGATCGCGACGAGCGACGGGCTCTATTCGTGGAGTCGAACCGGACGTCCTTTTCGCAAGCGGCTCGGAGGAGGCGAGGCCGGCAACCGCATTGCACGCGTGGCGGTTTCGCATTTCACACTGCTGCTGGCGACCGATGCGGGCGCGGTCTGGTCCTCGGACGGAAAGATCTTTCAACGGCTGGGCGCTTCCGCCGCGGCCGCACCGATTTCCCATGTCGCCCTTCGTCCCGCGCGTTTCGATCGATCCACCGGGGTTGCGCCCCTTGAATCGCGCAACGAATTCGGAAGCGGCGTCTCGACTTCATCCGCGGCGACTGCCGGGGTCGCGCAGGCCTGGATCTATGGAGCCGGCCGACTCTCGGTGATTCGCGGACTCGAGTCGTCCTCCGGCATGCGCGTGACGAGTTCCGAAACGGTGTCGATTGCTCTTCCCTCCGCGGGGCTCGGGATTCGTGAACCGGGCGCACCCGGGGATCAGCGCTCCGTCGTAGATCTGGTGATCGACCCGGGCGGCCATCATCTCCATCTCGTTTTCGAAGACTCGATCGCGTGGCGGTCCATCGACCGCCGTGCGGATTCGTCTTCACAGTCCGCGTCGGGCTGGCGATTCGAACGGCCCAATCTTCCGCCGGGCGCGTCGATTCGCGCACTCGGCTGGGCGGCTGGCCGCGTCTGGATTGCCACCGATCACGGTTTGCTGGCCGGCGACACGATCAGGGGGCCCTTTCGGCGTGCCGCGAGTCCCGTTGGGACGACGAACTGTGCCGAGATTCAAGCGGGGGACTTCCCTACGGCGTCGGCGCTCGACGCAATGCCTACGTCGACCCGCGCGCTGGCACTCTGTCGAACCGGACTCTTTGCGCTCTTCACATCCTCTGCAGGGGTGACCGTGGACGTCGACGTAACGCCAATCCCGTTTCGTTCTCCCACAGACCTTGCGCTCGTGGAGCTGCCCCCGGACCCGCCGCTGGCGGAGATTCGACGGCGTGCATTCTTGCGAGCCGGACTCACGGTCGGTCGGTCCCATGATTTGTGGGATCGGCTGCGGCGGCGCGCCTATTGGCCGGAACTCGAGCTGCGTTTCGATCTCGACTTCGACTACGACGACGAGCGCGACTTCGATCAAGCCTTCCTGTCCGGTGACACACGCTTCCTTCGCGATCGCACACGCGATGAAGGTCACAGTTACCACGCGGGAATCGCCCTCGACTGGGATCTCGGAGAGGCCGTCTTTCCGCTCGAGTCCGTGGATCTTTCTCGGGAATTGCGTCAAGTCGTCACGCTCCGCGACGACGTCGCGGACGAGATCAATCAACTCTATTTCGAACGGCAGGCCATTCGCGAATCGCTGGGCGCGGCCCGGCCAATCGAGCTGGCCGAGGCCGCGCGCCTGCGCTGGCGCGCGCGAGAACTCGATGCCGGACTCGACGCCTGGACCGGAGGATGGATCAGCCAGTGGCGATCGCTTCAGCGGATCGGCTCGACGCCGGACCGCGCGAGCCGTCCGGACTGGAGCCATCAGCCCGAAACCCATCACCCCAAATAGCCCGAAGAAGAGGAAGAACGAATCATGAGCATCAAGAGACTTGCAAGGTTGGGATTTCGAATTGGCCTGGTCATGCTGCTGGCGACGACGGCCCAGGCATTGCCGATTCTCTCAGAGGTCTACTACGACGCGCCTGGATCGGATGATGGACAGACCTTCGTCGAGTTGGCGGGCGTGGCCGGGACCTCGCTCGAGGGCTTCGTGCTCGAAGGCGTGAATGGAAGCAATGGCGTCGTGGGACCTTCGATTCTGCTCTCCGGATCGATCAACCAGGATGGACTCTTCGTCGTTGCGGATCGAATGTCCGATGGCACGTCGCTGGTTGTCGGTGCCGATCTGCTGGCGAACTTCGATTTTCAGAATGGACCGGACTCGATCGTCCTCCGTCAGGGAGCCGTGGTTCTCGATGCCATCGGGTACGGGGTCTTTGGGCCGAGCGAGTTCTTCGCGGGGGAGGGGATGGCGGCGCCGGACGTGAGCGCGGGGTCGAGCCTCGCGCGGGTCTTTGCGAATGTCGATTCGGATGACAACGCGAGTGACTTCGTCGTCTTGACGACGCCAACGCCCGGGGTCGCCGACTTCTCACCAGTGCCCGAACCCGGCGCCGCACTTCTTCTCGGATTGGGACTCTTCGGGCTCGCCGCGGGCGGACCGAAGCGTCTACACTGAAAGCAGGGAAGATCGGAAGGCGCGCACGCGGCGCGAGGAGGAGGTTCCGTGGCAAAGAAGGTCGACTGGTATTACGTCCGCAAGGGTTGAACGAGTTGTACTCGAGCGTCCAAGTTCCTGGATGCCAAGAAGGTCGTCGTCAAAGAAGAGATTCCGGCGAGTCGTAAGCTATCGGCGAAGGAGGCTCGCGCGATCGCCAAGGCCTCTTCGAAGGTCTATGTCGCCAAGGGCAAGAAGCTCGATGTCTTCGAGATGAAGGATGCCAAGATTTCGGAAGTGACCGAGAAGATGCTCGGTCCGACCGGAAATCTCCGAGCGCCCACGATGCGGATCGGGAAGATCACCGTCGTGGGCTTCAATGACGACGCTTATCAGCAGGTCCTGGGTTAGATCGAATCGCCGGCCGGCTCTCCGCGAAAGCCGGTCGGCGATTCGATATTGAGGGCGAAGAGCCCCATAGTCAATTCGATTCGTGACCCTTCTTCCCGTCTGCGGTCTTTCAGATTTGTGCCCATGTGCCCGATATACCAAGGGCAGCGAACTGCGTTGGCGAGTGGGGCGAGCGACCCCGAGTGCCGATCCTTCGCGATCGCATGGTATGGTCGCGCATGCTCCACCGAGGGGTGGACGTCCGCATGATTTCTGGGGGGGCATCGGGCACGCGATGCTGTCGGGCTTCAACACCAATTTCCGCTACCGCGGAGTTCTCTTCCACGTCCAGACCGAGGACAGTGGACTCGACAATCCCCACGTGATCACCCACCTCTTCCACGGTGGAAATATCATGGTGTCGGAGAAGCAGGACTATTCTCATCTCCTCTCGGGCGACGCCCTCGAACCCGCCGTCAAGAAATTGATGGAAGACCAGCACAAGAAGATTCTCAAGCAACTTTCGCGCGGCGAGCACGACGGAACCATCGGAGAGCGCCTCGGGCCCAATATCTTCCTTGTGGAGAAGGCGCCGGAATCCGAATCTGCAGAAGCCCCCTCCGTGACCGAGGAAGAACGCCCCTCACCGATCCCGACCGCATTTCCCGGAGCAGCGCGTTCTGCAGCCGTGGCCGAGCCCACGGCGTTCGGTCGACAATCGGCGTCGTCCGAACCGGCGCAGCAGACGCCGACCGCTTTGTCGAGGGTCTTCGGGGACCGAGTCGTTTCAGAAAAGCCGCTGGACGAAGTCGTGCTCGACTACCTCGTCGAGAACGCTCGGAAGCGGAGGCGACAGCCGAAGTGAGGCGTCGCCCGGTGAGCGCGACTGGAGAGAGTCCGGTTCGCATGTATCACGTTTCGAAGTCCTACATGGCCGGTCAGTACGCTTTGCACGACGTGTCGCTCGACGTGAGTCGCGGCGAATTCCTATTTCTGACCGGTGCGTCGGGCGCCGGCAAGACGACACTCCTCGAATTGATCTTCGCCGCGGAAGTACCCTCAGAGGGTCAAATCCTGGTACTTGGCCGAAACGTGGCTCGATTGGGAGCCGGCGCGATTCCGGCGCTGCGTCGGCGCGTGGGCGTCGTGTTCCAGGACTTCAAGCTGCTCCAGGAACGGACGGTCGAGGAGAATGTTCGCCTCGCCCTCGACGTGGTCGGGACACCGCGACGAGAAGCGCGCTCCCGGGTCTTCGCGATGTTGAAGTCGGTGGGTCTGCAGCACCGGCGCTTTCATCATCCGCTCTCGCTGTCCGGTGGCGAACAACAGAGGGTTGCGCTCGCCCGAGCCCTGGTGAATGAGCCAGAAATCTTGCTCGCGGATGAACCGACGGGCAACCTCGATCCAGAACTCACGATCGAAATCATGGACCTGATCGTCAAGGCCTCGACTCGCGGCACGACCGTCATGGTCGCGACCCATGATCATTCTCTCATCGAGCGCTACGGCAAACGCGTCTTGAGACTCGATGCCGGTCGCATCGCGGAGGATGTTCCCTCGGCGGTGCCCTCGACTGGAGCGGTCTCTTGAACCGCGGACTCATGTTGATCCTGATCGCGTTCGCGAATTCGCTGCGTGGGATTCGAAACGCGGCCACGACGAGTTCGATGGCGATCCTCACGATTGCGATCGTGCTGGTCCTGGCCGGTGCGGCTTCTCTGCTCGTCGAGAACATGGCGGGCGTTCTCGAAGAGTTCGGTGCTGAGCTTCGATTGACCGCATACCTCGACGACACCGTGCCGCCCGAGGACCAACGCCATCTGGCGCAGACCGTGGCGGCGGCACCCGGCGTCGATCGTGTCGTATTCATCTCGAAGGAAGAGGCGCTCCGGCGCTTCGAGCGAATCGCGGGTGGAGATGAATTGCTCGCCGGCCTCGACGAAAATCCGCTGCCCGCGTCGCTCGAGATTCATCTTCGGCCGGAGGCTCGAACCGCCGAGGGAATCGCGATCCTCGACGCCTCCCTGGATGGGCTGCCGGGGATCGACGAACTCGCGCATGGCCAGGAATGGATCGAAGGATATGCCCGCGCCGTGGCGCTCGCGCGAACCGCCGCGGGAACCATCACGATCGTGCTCGGTCTCGCAGCGCTCTTGATCGTCGCGAACACGATTCGGCTCGCGCTCTATGCGCGGCGCGATGAATTGGAAATCCTCGCTCTGGTCGGAGCCAGTCGGACGTTCGTGCGAGTGCCCTTCATGCTCGAGGGGACGATTCAAGGTTTGTTAGGCGGCTTGATCGCCTTGCTGGTGGTTTTTGGAGCCTTCGAACTCGTTTTGCCGCAGGTTCGAACCGCCCTCGAACTCGTTGTCGGCCGGGCCGACCTGCGCTTCTTCTCAACGGCCGAGTCGATTCGTCTCGTCCTGTCTGGAGCCGGCCTCGGACTGCTTGGTTCGATCACGGCGCTGGTCGGCGGCCGGACCGCATGAAATGAAAATGAGCGAAAGACAGTCCCGCATATCGAGAACACGGTCCGGTCGCCTTCGTCGATCGATGCACGAATCGACGATCATCGCGTGCTTCGGCGGACTGGTGTTGCTCGCCGCTCCGGGCCTCGCGGAGGATCGGGCCGATGAACTCGAAGGACTTCGCGATGCGATTACCGACAGTCGCGGGCGCGTCGGTGAGCATGAGGCGGGCGAGCGAGCAATCCTAGAGGAACTCGAGGAGGTCGATCGGAGAATCCGGACCGTTACGCGCGAACGCAACGAAGCCCAGCGCGAAGTCCGAGCGGCGCGACGTCGCCTCGCCAAGGTCGAGCCCGAATTGGAAGCCGCCGCTCGGGCGCTCGAGCGAACCCAGACGGCGCTCGCGAAACGCGCGAATGCACTCTACCGAGGCGGCCAACTCGGGCCGATCCGTATCATCTTCGCCGCCCAGTCGCTGCCGGATCTTTTGTCGCGAGCCAGCGCACTTCGCTTGCTCGTCCGACACGACGCAAATCTGGTCGTGCGTTACGGAGAGGAACGCGACGAGCTCGCGGCGCTCGAAGCCGTGGCCAGCCTGGCCGTTCGCGAAGGCGAGGCGGGGCGTACCAAAGTGGCACGTTCGCTGTCCCGACTGAAGACGGGGCGCGCCGCCAAGGGCGAGATCCTCGAGCAGCTACAAAAGGACCGGAAGAGTGAAAGGCGGCTCCTGCTCGAACTCGAGCAAGCGGCGCAGGCCCTTGAAGAAACGATTCGGTCTCTAGGCGCGCGTGGGCGCGATGGAGAAGAAATCGTTGCCTCATCGGGTTTCGCAGGCCGACTGGGCCAGCTGATCGCACCGGTCAAAGCGAAGATCCTTGAACGATTTGGCCGCGTCGTCGATCCCGAGTTTCAAACGACGACCTTTCGCAGCGGCATCGATTTCGCCGCGGACGCCGGTACCTCGGTGCGCAGCATTGCCGCCGGTGTCGTGCGATTTTCGGGTTGGTTTCGAGGCTATGGGCGGATCGTGATCGTCGATCATGGCGACGCCTTTCATTCGATCTCCGGCCATCTCGACGAGATCTTTGTCGACGTGGGAGATCCCGTCGACGAGGCACAGGCGCTCGGGACCGTCGGCGAAACCGGGTCCCTTGGCGGGCCGGGTCTCTATTTCGAATTGCGCCGCAGCGGCGAGGCGATCGATCCCGAGCCCTGGCTCGCAGTCCGCCCGCATTAGCCGGCGGCCCGGTCAGGGCTTCCGGTGATCGCAGCCTTCTGCTCCTGCTAATGTCTATTCCCTGCGGCCCTTGGTGGCGGCTTAGCGGCCCATTCCGGGCTGGAGTATCGGAATCCGTGAGCATGCAAAGAAACCCGAGCTTCATCGGCCCCTTCGCGCTCGGCCTGATGGCCGCCATCGTCGCGATCAGCCTCGTCGGTCAGGCCGCCTCTGAGAATCAGGGCCTGGGCCCGATGGGGAATGCTCAGAGATACGAGGATCTCAGTCTATTCGCGAGCATTCTGGAACTCGTCCGTACGAACTACGTCGAGGACGTCGACGAGCACGCGCTGATGATGAGTGCGATGCGCGGGATTCTCCAAGATCTCGATCCGCACTCGGCTTTCATGATCCCCGATGCGTTCGATGACATGCAGGAAGAGACGAAGGGCGAGTTTCAAGGTCTGGGAATCGAAATCTCCAAGGAGTCTGGCCAATTCATCGAAGTCGTTTCGCCGATCGATGAAACACCGGCGGCCCGAGCCGGGATCAAGGCACGCGATCGGATCACTTCGATCTGTCCGACAGAGGTACCCGAGGAGTGGACGGAACCCTGTCACAGCACGCTCAACATGACGCTGTTCGAGGCCGTCTCGCTGATGCGCGGAGTCAAGGGCACGTCGATCGCAATCTTCATCATCCGTGCGGACATGGTCGAACCACGGCGTTATGAGATCATGCGCGACACGGTCAAGTTGAATTCCGTACGCGCAGAATTGATCGAGCCAGGAATCGGACATCTTCGTGTTACGTCGTTTCAGGAGCGGACCGGTCGGGACGTACACGCGCGACTCGCGAATCTCGAAGAAGAAAATGCGGCTCCGCTTTCGGGTCTGGTACTCGATCTGCGCGACAACCCGGGTGGTCTCTTGAATCAGGCCGTCGAGGTCGCGGATCAATGGCTTCGTGAAGGGATCGTCGTCTATACCCAGGGAAGAGACGAACGAGAGAGAACGGACTACAACGCGACGAGCGAAATCCTCGCCGACAACTATCCGCTCGTCGTCCTGGTAAACGAAGGGAGCGCGAGCGCGTCGGAGATCGTCGCCGGCGCTCTGCAGGATCATCATCGCGCGATCGTGTTAGG
>CAWLAJ010000082.1:0-14635 GCA_963854795.1 Deltaproteobacteria bacterium UBA4427
AGGCGACTTTCTCGCCGTAGCCGAACTGCGGGCGGATCGTCGTCTCTGGCCGCTTCGGGTGCTGCCGAGGCAGTCGGTTGGATGATGGAAAACACACTTCGTGGCGTTGCCAGCGGCCGGCCCCTCTGTCAAACTCCCGCGATTCGAAAAACGACCTAAAAACAACAAGTTTCCTGGCGCAGCCGATCTGATGGCAGATCGCAGGAAGCGTCGCAGCATAAGCGCGATGAACCGCGTCTACCCGCTTCGAGTTCTCGACGAAACGCAGCTAGACGCTGACTACAGGACGCTCACTAGGAGTCACACGACTTGATCTCTGCAGAAAAGAAAGCGGAAATCATTGGAGCCCATAAGCGGAGCGATGCCGATACCGGATCGCCCGAAGTTCAGATCTCTCTCTTGACCGAGCGAATCACCGGCCTCCAGGATCATTTCAAAGTCAACGCGAAGGACCATCACTCTCGCCGCGGTCTACTCAAGATCGTGAGCCAGCGACGTCGCCTTCTCGACTATCTCAAGGAAAAAGACCAAGACCGCTACCGCGCGCTCCTCGGAGAGCTCGGACTGCGCCGCTAACCAATTTTCGGACGAGAGCGTCTTCTAGAACAAGCTGCTCATGAGAAAGCGGCTCTCGACCTGAATATGATCGAAAAATTGGCCTGCACCGAACTGTCAGGTGCCCCGTGAGATGCGGGAGTCGGCCATACGCGAATCCGCCCCCAACTTCGCGCATGGGTGATCCTGCATTTCCCAGGGTATTCACAGTCAGATTGGTGAATACGACGAGAATGACTCGTCCATAGGCCGCAAATACATCGACCGTTCCGTCCAACTCGAATGAGATGAGGGGACGCGTGTCGGTGAGGAGTACACAATGCCTTATTGGTTTGAACCCACATCCGTATCCGTCGAAGTCGGCGGCCGGACCATGACTATCGAAACTGGCAAGATTGCCAAGCAAGCGGCCGGTGCCGCACTCGTCACCTTTGGTGACACGGTCGTTCTCGTAACGGCCGTCCACTCGAAGCCCCGACCGGGCATCGATTTCTTCCCATTGACCGTCGACTTCGTCGAGAAGTTTGCCGCAGCGGGCAAGATTCCCGGTGGCTTCTTCAAGCGGGAAGGGCGCCTCGCGGATCGCGAAGTCCTGGTTTCTCGCTTCATCGATCGTTCGATCCGACCGCTCTTCGCGGACGGTTACAACGACGAGACGCAGGTGACAGCGACAGTTCTGTCCGCGGATCCCGAACACTCCGCCGACATGTGCGCCTTCGTTGGCGCCTCGGCAGCGCTCTCGATCTCGGAGATGCCGTTCCTGGGCCCGATTGCGGCCGTGCGAATCGGACGTGTCGACGGTGACTACGTCATCAACCCCGTGCCCGAGGATCTCGAAGAGAGCGATCTCGAATTGATCGTCGCGGGCAACAAGGGCTCGATCGTCATGGTCGAGGGTGGCGCGAAGCAGCTTCCCGAAAGCGAAATCCTGGCCGCGCTCAAGCACGCCCATGACGAGATCCAGCCCATCATCAAGGCGATCGAAGGATTTGCCTCGCAGGTCGGCAAGGAAAAGCTGGTGATGCCGGAAGCCGCGGACATCTCAGCGCTCGAAAGTCAGATCGCCGATCTGGTCGGCGACCGTCTCGCCGAGGCCTTCAAGATCAAGGAGAAGAAGGCGCGCGCCAACGCGGTCAAGTCGGTCGAGAGCGAAATTCGCAAGCAATTCGACGACGACTATCGAAACGAAGAAATCGAGGTCAAGACCCTCGCCGATTTCGAAGCCCGATCGAACGGGCTGCGAACGCTGCAGGGAAACGTGAAGAATATTCTTCATGACCTCGGCGGCAATCTCATGCGAGAGCGCGTCATGGCGACCGGCGAACGAATCGACGGACGACGCAGCGATGAGATCCGACCGATTGCTTGCGAAGTTCGGCCCTATCCTCGGCCGCACGGTGTCGCGCTCTTCACGCGTGGCGAGACGCAAGCCGTCGTGACCGCGACGCTGGGCAGTGGATTCGACGAACAAACGATCGACGGCATGGGTGGACGCTGGAAGAAGTCCTTCATGCTCCACTACAACTTCCCTCCCTTCTCCGTTGGCGAAGCGCGGCCCCTCCGTGGTCCGGGTCGCCGCGAAGTGGGTCATGGGACGTTGGCTGAACGTGCGATTACGCCCGTGCTGCCTGATCGCGACGACTTCCCGTATACGATTCGTGTCGTATCCGAGACGCTCGAGTCGAACGGCTCTTCGTCGATGGCAGCGGTCTGTGGTGCGACACTCTCGTTGCTCGATGCCGGCGTGCCACTCAAGGCGCCCGTGGCGGGAATCGCAATGGGCTTGATTACCGACGGAACGCGTACCGTCATTCTTTCGGACATCCTTGGCGACGAGGATCACCTCGGAGACATGGACTTCAAGGTCGCCGGTTCGAAGGAGGGCATCACGGCGCTCCAGATGGACATCAAGGTCACGGAAGTCGATTGGGACATCATGGAGAAGGCACTCGCTCAGGCGAAGGAAGGCCGACTTCATATCCTCGGCTGCATGGACAAGGACACGTCCGCTGATCTGAACGGATTGAAGGCGCGCGAGGAATTGCACGACTTCGCACCGAGAATGGAGACGCTGCTGGTCAAGCCCGATCGGATTCGCGACATCATCGGCCCCGGCGGCAAGGTGATCCGCGCCATCCAGGAAACGACGGGCGCCAAGATCGACGTCGAAGATTCGGGCAAGGTCTCGGTTTTCGGTCCCAACGGCGCCGCGGTCGAGCAGGCGATGGCCATGGTGAACGAGCTGACCCAGGAGGCCGAGATCGGACGCATCTATCTCGCCAAGGTGAAGCGAATCGCCGATTTCGGCGCCTTCGCCGAGATCTTCCCAGGCACCGACGGTTTGATTCATATCAGCCATCTGGCCGCGGGTCGCGTCGACAAGGTGACCGATGTGCTCGAAGAGGGAGACGAAGTCCTGGCCAAGTGCATCGACATCGATCCCTCGGGCCGAATCCGTCTCTCGCGCAAGGAAGCCCTCGCGGATCAGGCCGCCCAAGACGGCCTGGACGAGTAGGCGGGCTGGCTCGTGAGCGAGCCGGCCGAAGGACGATCGGGGCCGCCATCGACAACGCCATCGCCATCCAAGGCGACGTCGTCGGCGGCTCCAGCGTCCACCCCGCCTTCGCGAATCCGAGTGGAGATTACTCGGGACGCGCACGCGAACGATCTACCGCTGCCCGAGGCCTCCACCGAGGCAGCGGCGGGACTCGATCTGCGGGCCGCCGTGACCGACCCCGTCGTGATCGCGGCAGGAGAACGCCGTTTGATTCCCACCGGCTGGCACATCGCGCTGCCCGTGGGTTTCGAGGCGCAGATCAGGCCTCGCAGCGGGCTGGCGCTGCGGCATGGCATACTCATCCCCAACAGTCCGGGTACGATCGACGCGGACTATCGCGGCGAGATTCAGGTAATCCTGATGAACGCCGGGACGGAGGAATTCCGCGTCGAGCGCGGCGATCGAATCGCTCAACTCGTCGTCGCGCCAGTTGTTAGGCCGGAGTGGGTCGAGGTCGAAACCCTCGACTCGACGGATCGCGGGGAAGGCGGCTTCGGGCATACGGGCCGGACCTGAAGTTCGAAGAGGCTTCGATCCGTCGAGGGAGGAGAGTGATTTGAGCGAGGGAATCACCGAGGACCGCAATGCAGGCGCGGAGGATGGCGCCGTTGCGGACAGCCCTGAGGCGATCGCTCCCGCCGTCCTTGTAGAGGAGTCGGAGACGACGTCGGATTCTTCAGAGGACGCGGAGGCAGCGAAGCGAGCCTCTCGCCGGCGCGACCTCATCGTCCGACTCGGTACTTCGTCCGTGCTCATCCCGTTCATCCTGTGGACGATTGCCAAGGGCGGACTCTTCTATCTCTTCGTTGTTCTCGCGATCGGTCTGGCCGCTCAATTCGAGTTCTATGGCCTGATCCGCGACAAGGGCGCGAAACCGATCAATTCCGTGGGCCTGAGCTTTGGCGCGGCGGTCATCGTCGTCGCGTACTTTGGAAACGAATACCAGGCGATGCTCTTGATGACGGCAAGCCTGTTGGTGTTGATGGTCGCGCAACTCGGCAAGAACGAGATCCATGAGGCGATGGCCAGTATCTCCGGCACCTTCTTTGGCGTCTTCTACGTGGGCTGGCTACTCAGCCACGCCATCTTGCTGCGAAAATTCGACGTCGCCGCCGCCGCACATTACGATCCGGCGACGCTCGTCACGCTCGGCTTTGGTCCGGGCTGCGGCGTCTTCTTCATGGTCTACACGCTCGTCTCGGTCGTGGGCTGCGACGTGGGCGCCTATTTTGCGGGCCGCGCGTGGGGCCGTCGCAAGCTGGCTCCCCAGATCAGTCCGAACAAGAGCGTCGAAGGTGCGCTCGGTGGAGTCATCGCCGCCGGCCTCTTCGGTCTCTCGACGAAGCTGGTCTTCGACCTGTTCTGGCCTGATTGGTCGGCCGCGATTCCCTGGAGCGCGGCCCTCGGGTTCGCGGTACTTCTCGCAGTCGTGGGGATCATCGGCGATCTCGTCGAGTCGCTACTGAAGCGCGACGCCAAGGTGAAGGACACGGGAGCGCTGTTGCCCGGAATGGGCGGCGTGCTGGATCGAATCGACGCTCCTCTGCTCGGACTGCCGACCATGTACTACCTGCTTTTCGGCTATTTGTACTTCCAGACCCTCTAGGCCGTTCGATCAGAGGGTCGCGGCCTTTCCGATAGACCTAGCTAGAGGTGGGCTCGCTCCGGTCGCGCACGGCATCGAGCACGTGGCTTTCGTTTTCGCTGCCGAAACCGAGGGCGGAGGCATGATCGAATTGCGCCAACGCCTGGTCGCCGAGAGGTGCTGCGACCCCGAGGCCCTGCGCAAGTGCGACTCCGTAGCGCGTGACCTTTCGGCGCAGATCGGTCGTGAAGGCCAGATTCTCTCGATGGGAATCCGTCGCCATGATGTCGGCCTGTCGGCCGACGTGAAAGGAACCCGCGGCGCCCTTGGCCAGGGCTTCCGCAACCTGGCGAAGATCGAGTCCGGCGCGGGTCGCGGATTCGATCGCTTCGGCGGTCGCTGCGATTTCGACTGCGCCGAGAAGATTCACGATCAATTTGTAGGCGGTCCCCGCGCCGACGGGTCCGAAATGATCGATCTCCTTCGAGAGCGAATCCAGTAGAGATCGCGCGCGATCGAAGTCTTCCGCGCTCGCGCCCAGCAGAAGGGTGAGATCACCGCGCGCCGCGGCGTCGGGCAAACCCGTGACCGGGCAATCGAGATAGCGAGTCTGCTGCTGGGCGAAGAGATCCGACAATTCCATGACCCAGGCGTGGGAGAGCGTCGAACACTCGATCGCGAGCGAGTCGGCTGCCAGACTCTGCAGCATCCCGTCTTCGCCGAGCCATGTCCGGCGACTCGCTTCATCATCGGAAACCATCGAGAAGGCGGCTTGTGCACCGGCAGCCGCATCCCGTGGAGAGGCCGCGAGCGTCGCACCGGCCTCGACGAGGGGTGTGGCTTTTTCTGGCGAGCGATTCCAGACGAGGAGCTCATGGCCGGCGCGCAAGAGTGACATCGCCATGCCCGAGCCCATCAGGCCCAGGCCGCAAAAAGCGATTCTTGCCATCGCGTCGACCCCTCTAGCCGGTCGGCTGGATCGTCCGGGAACGCGAGCGCGTCATGCCAGCCCCAGATTCCGTCGAATGCGTAAAGTGGGCTCTTCGAAATCAGCGGAGAAAGTGGTTCCGCTGATTTGCTCGAAGGCGCTGATATAGCGGGTAGCCGCTTCGACGCGAACTTCGACCGGCAGCTCCGGGGGAGTCCCCTCGCCCTTGTAGCCCTGCTCACCGAGCCAGAGCCGCACGTATTCCTTGTCGATCGCCGTCGGCGATCGACCCTCGCAAAGCGATTGTTCGTAGTCGTCCGAACGCCAATAGCGAGAGGAATCGGGTGTATGGATTTCGTCGATGACGATGATGCGCCCCTCGTCGTCGAGACCCATTTCGTATTTCGTGTCGACGAGGATGAGTCCCTGCTTCGCCGCGAACCGGGTTCCCTCGGCAAAGAGCTTCTGGGCGATGTCGTGCGCTTCGTCATAGTGGGCTTCCGTGATCGCGCCGCTCGCGATCAGTTCTCCGCGAGAGATCAACGCGTCGTGGTCACCCTGTTCCGCCTTGGTGGTCGGGGTGAGCAGCGCGGCGTCGAGTTTCTCGTGACGCTTCAGTCCGTCAGGCAGGGAATGGCCACAATATTCTCGGGAACCATTCTCGTACGCCGTCCAGATCGAAGTCGAACTCGAGCCGGTGAGGTAGCCACGCATCACGAACTCGACCGGCAGCGTCGTGCATTCCTGAACGATCGACACACTCGGATCCGGCACGCTCTCGAGATGGTTTCGCGCAATGTCCCCGGTTCGTTCGAACCAGAAGGCCGCCATCTGATTCAGGATCTGGCCCTTCAGTGGGATGGTTCCCACCACGACGTCGAAGCAGCTGACGCGATCGCTCACCACGAGCGTCCGGCGTCCAGACACGACGTAGCTGTCGCGCACCTTTCCCGAGATCTTGGTCCCGAGTCCTTCGAAATTCGTCACGTCGAGAGTCTGGCTGCAGAGTTCCTTCAGCTGCTGTCGGTCGATGCTCATTTGGGGGCTCCATTGCCGGCCTTGGGGCGCCGGGAGAAAACGATGTGCGGTCCATTTAAGCGGCCAGGCAGCCTCCAAGCAAGTTCCCAGCAACGTTTCCCTGACGTTTGACCTGGCAATCGGCGCTGTCTACTATGCGCCTCGTCTCAACACGCCTCGCCGCGACGGGGCCTTCGCGATTCCTGCTCACAGCCCGGAAACCCCTCGGTGCGACGATGACCCGTTCGTTGAAGACTCCATCTAAGCTGAAGGCTCCATCCATCTTGCCGCCCGCGTCGCGGCCTTTCGATCGGCTTTCGGCTTCGGAACTCGAGACGTTGGAGCAGGAGCATCGGGCGGATCGATTTCACGATCATTGTGGCGTGTTTGGGATCCACGGCCATGATGAGGCCTCGCATCTCACCTATCTCGGGCTCTACGCACTCCAGCATCGCGGTCAGGAGAGCTGTGGAATCGTCTCCTCGAACGCCAAGGAACACATCGCTCATCGGGCGATGGGTCTGGTCTCCGACACCTTTGGCGCCGAGATCCTGGACCGGTTGAAGGGGCGACATGCAATCGGCCACGTGCGCTATTCGACGGCCGGCGGCAGCATGCTTCGAAACGCCCAGCCGATCTGCGCCAATACCGACGGCGGGCCGGTTTCCATCGCCCACAATGGCAACCTCGTCAATGCCACGGTGATTCGTCGCGAGCTCGAAGGTCGTGGGGCGATCTTCGGATCGACCTCGGACAGCGAGGTTCTCCTCCATCTGCTCGCCCGCTCACGTGAGCGACATATGGAAGATCGTTTCATCGACGCGATCTCTCGCGTGAAGGGCGCCTACAGCATCGCCATGTTGACCGACGATGCCCTGATCGCGGCCCGTGACCCGCACGGGTTCAGGCCGCTTTCCATCGGTCGCAAGGATGGGGCCTACGTCATCTCGAGTGAAACTTGCGCCCTGGATCTGATCGGAGCCACGCATGAGCGCGATGTCGATCCGGGCGAAGTCGTTGTGATTCGGCGAGGCCGATTGCGCAGCATTCGCCCGTTTTCGCGCGAGGCCGACGAGCACTTCTGCATCATGGAGCACATCTACTTTGCTCGCCCGGACTCGAACCTGATCGGACATAACGTCTACGCGTACCGCAAGGAACTCGGACGGGTTCTAGCGCGGGAGCACGCGGTCGGCGCGGACATGGTCGTGCCCGTACTCGATTCCGGAAACGCAGCGGCATTGGGTTATGCGGAAGAGGCTGGTATCCCGTATGACACCGCGCTGATTCGGAACCACTACGTGAGCCGCAGCTTCATCGAGCCGACGCAGAAGATTCGCGACTTCAAGGTTCGCGTCAAACACAATGCGATTCGAGGATTCCTCGAAGGCAAGCGACTCGTGCTCGTCGATGATTCGATCATTCGGGGCACGACGCTCGTCAAGATCGTCGGGATGCTGCGTGCTGCGGGCGCGCGAGAAATCCACGTTCGAATCTCGTCGCCGCCGACGACCGGGCCCTGCCACTATGGAATCGACACGCCGACCAGCGACGAATTGATCGCGCACAACCATACGATCGAAGAAATCAGGGAACGCATCGGAGCGGACAGTCTCGGTTATCTCTCACTCGATGGGATGCGTCGCACTGCCGCGAAGGAGTTGAAGCGCGGGATCTGCGACGGTTGCTTCTCGAACGAGTATCCGGTCGAGATCGATGCGTCCCAGTCGATGCCGCAATTGACACTCTTTCGCGCGGTCAATGAGGAAGAAACCGAACGCTAGCCGGTTGGCTTGCGACCTCCCGATTGGCGCCCCACACGTCCTCTCCCCTGAAACGAAACTTTCCAAGCTTTCTCGATGCATCTTGCGGCGCGCCTTCAATCGCGCTGCGCCGGTGTTGCCGCTGATTGCGTCCACGCGGCAATTCAGATTCGATCATGGCTTGCTCCTATGGGAACTGCTTCGGTCGGTCCAGCGGATCGCCGATTCAGTTAAGTGTGTTGGGGATCACCCTCAATTCGGCCTTCGTGGGTCCCACGACGGGGACGGCTGCGCTCTTGAAAGATCATTCCATACAGATTCGATTCGAGTCGGCGGACGCACTTCGTCAGGAATTCGAAAAGAACATCGCGAACCGAGGCATCTTCGTGGCGACGGAAGTCGAGTTTTCGATTCGATCGGCGATCGATGTCGAAGTCGTCCTGGAATACGTCGACGCCAAGGAGGTCGCCCTCTCACTTCGTGGCGAAGTCGTTCATTGTGTTCCTCTCGAGATGGCGCCGAGCGGCGCGATGCCCGGCGTGGCCATTCAATTCGATGACACCCCACGCGAACTCTGCGAAGCGTTCGAGCCGCTACTGCAGGCGCCGACCGCTCCGCAATCTCCGATCGAGACGCCGGGAGCCGACTCCGTCGATCCTGCAGCCATATCGGCTTCGGCGCTGGGTCTGGACATCTCCGAGATAGCGAGTTCTCGGCGTGAGCGGCGCGGCGTGAAACGGCACGCCGTCCGCGTTCCGGTTCGCATGATGCCGACCCTGAGCGCGCCCTTCGAGGCAACCAGCCGGGATTTGTCCGCAACTGGAATTCTCTTGACCATCAAGACGGTCGCTCTTCCCGTTGGCGAGGTGGTGCGAACCTGTTTGTGGCATCCCAGCGGTGAGCCCAGTATCGAGATCGACGGACGGGTGGTCCGCGAAGTGAAGAACAAGAGCGGTCGGATCGCCGCCGTCGCCATCGCCTTCGATCGTGATCAGGCTTCGGACCCGCGAACGAACGAAGTCATCGAAGCCATCCGTCAAGCCGGCCATCGCAGCCGACTCGGTGGAATCAGTGGATCGATCGTCGACCTGGGACTGGCGAATATGCTGCAGATGTTTGGATGTTCGGCACTGCGTGGAACCTTGATCGTCGAACGAGACGGTGAGCAAGGGTGGATCGCCTTCGCGGATGCGCAGATGCTGGCGGCTGAACTCGGCGCTCTCTCGGGCCATGATGCCCTCGTGGCGATGCTCGATTGGGGAGAAGGGCGTTTCCACTTCGAGGCGACGGCGGACGAGAAGTTGATTGAACAGGCCGCGCGTCGACCCCTCGAGGCGGCCGTTTTTGAAGCGGTCCGCACCCTCGACGAGCGAGCCGAGGCGGCGAGCGTCGGCGAGGGCCAGGAGCCCGTCGTCATCGACGACGCGACGACGTTCCTGGTCGATGCCAAAAGGGAAGAGCGCGCGCGATCGTCGCTCGAAAAGGCCGACGAGGCGGTACTCGAACTCGCGAAGACCGGGATGACAGCGGCCAGGCTCAAGAGCATCATCCCCGAGTCGCCGGAATCGATTCAGTCGGCGCTCGAAGGACTCGTGGAACTCGGAATCCTGATTCCACGCTAGGTCGCCCGACGAACTCCGACGATCGAAAGCGTGAGAACTCCCAGCCCGGCCAGCCCGGCCAGCCATGAACTCGTGATCGAAAACCGGCGACCCGTGCGTTCATTCTGATCCCTTCGATCCTCGCAGTCGGGATCGAGCGGGAAGTCGATCTTTCCGTCGCCGTCATCGTCTTCTTCGTTCGCGCAGTGGGCTCTCGTCCAGCGGAAAAGTTCGCTGCGATAGTAGGAAATGTCGGCGGCGTAGGTCATGTCACCGTATTGCGCCGCGCTGGTCAGCATTGCACGGGGAGACGAAACCGAAGTCATCATGCCGACGAGGAGCCAGACTCCTTCTCGTTTCACGAAGACGGCTCCGCCGGAGTCGCCGACCGCGGCGTGGGACTCAAAGTCCGTAGCGTCCGGAGAATGCGGTGGATCGAAGAGGAAGCTCAGCACGCGCGTCGTCCACTGCCCCTGGACCAGGATTTCATGGTTCGACGTGACTCGGTTCGTCCCCCAACGTTTGTGTCCCGATTTCGTCCATTCGAATCCGAAACGAGTCCGACGACCGTCATCCCATTCGATGACCTTCGCACGCTCGCGGCCGAATCCGATCAAGATCACTTCTTCGCCGCCCCGGGGTGGCTCACTGGCCAACGGAAGCAGCGGAAGATCTGGCAGCTCGGCATTGCGAGCGAGCCGGAAGACGACCATGTCGGCCGCCGTTCCATTGATGTTCAACAGCGTTCGGGCCGAACCGAAACTCGGCAGATAGAGCTCGCCGGCCAAGAAGATCTCGCCCAGGCCGACATGCCGCGCCGTCAGGACCCAGCCGTCACCCAGATAGAGGACGGTCGGACCATCGTATCGTCGCTGCGTAACGTGTTCCCAGTATGGAAAGTCGTCAGGCGTTTCGACGGTCGGCTCGACTTCGGGACTGGCGAAGATGAGCGCCGAGGCGTCCGGCGCGTCGAACGCGGCGAGCAAGTAGATCAGCAACGCGAACACGATCACGCGTCCAAAGTCTGGCGAGGCGTTCATGCGGAGTCGCGGATACGCGCGCGGGTCGATGGCGACGCGCGCTAGCTCGGGCTGATCCAGGGGTCATCTCCACGCTGGATCAGCGTATCCCGGCCGAATCGTTCGTCGTCGAGATCCGGGTAATCGAGGTTGTAGTGGAGACCGCGGCTTTCTTTGCGAAAGGCGGCCGATCGGATGATCAATTCTGCGACCGTGGCGATATTTCGCAATTCGATCAATTCCGGCGTGACGCGGTAATTCCAATAGTACTCGTTGATCTCTTCGCGCAACATTTCGATTCGATGGCGTGCGCGCGAGAGTCGTCGATCGCTTCGCACGACGCCGACGTAATTCCACATGAAGCGCCGAATTTCGTCCCAGTTCTGTGTAATGACGACCGCCTCATGAATGGGTGTAGCCTCCCCATGGTGCCACGCGGGAACCGGTCCCGGCTTTTCCGCATCCGGATACCGTTCGATGGCTTCAGCGGCGGCGGCTTCGGCATAGACCAGGGCTTCGAGCAGCGAATTCGAGGCGAGCCGATTTGCGCCATGCAGTCCCGTCGAGGAAACTTCTCCGGCGGCGAAGAGATTCGGAAGATCGGTTTCGCCCTGGCGATTGGTACGCACGCCACCGCAGCAATAGTGGGCGGCCGGAACGACCGGAATCGGCTCGCGCGTTATGTCGATGCCGTATTGGAGGCATCTCGCGAAGATCGTCGGGAAGCGGCCACGAATGTAGGCCGGATCTTTGTGAGTGATGTCGAGAACCACGTAGTCATCGCCGGTTCTCTTCAGCTCCGCATCGATCGCGCGCGCCACGACGTCGCGCGGCGCGAGGTCGCGAAGCTCGTGGTAGTTCTCCATGAATGCTTCGCCATCACAGCGACGCAGGAT
The DNA here is from genome assembly GCA_963854795.1 of Deltaproteobacteria bacterium UBA4427. Classification (GTDB taxonomy): domain Bacteria; phylum Myxococcota_A; class UBA9160; order UBA9160; family UBA4427; genus UBA4427. The sequence goes on from CAWLAJ010000082.1 coordinate 11,922, forward strand.
TCCGCCTTCGCCTCGCACGGCTTCCGTGATCAAGAAAGACTTCGCCTGTGGGCTGAACAGGCAGGTCGGATGGAATTGCATGAATTCCATGTTGGCCAGCGTCGCGCCCGCTCGGTACGCCATCGCCAGCCCGTCGCCCGAAGCGACGTCGGGATTACTCGTATAGAGATAGACCTTGCCCGCCCCACCGGTCGCGAGCATCGTCGTCGCGGCCGTATAGGCGTGGACCTCGCCGGTCTCCGCGTCCAAGACGTAGGCGCCTAGCGCGCGGTTCGTTTCGGTGCGGCCAGCTTTCGTCGCCGTGATCAGATCGATCGCACAGTGATCCTCGAAGAGCCTGATGCGAGGATGAGCGCGTACACGGGCGAGCAGGGTGGCTTCGATTTCGTGTCCCGTCGCGTCGTCGCGATGGAGAATCCGGCGCTGGCTATGGCCGCCTTCTCGGGTGAGATCGAATTTCGTTGGCGCCGCGTCCTCTCTTGCGCGATCGAACTCGACGCCGTGTTTCAGGAGAGCGTCGATGGCGGCCGGACCGTTTTCGATGACGAAGCGAACGGTTTTCTCGAGACAAAGACCGGCGCCCGCCTTGATCGTGTCATCGACGTGAGATTCGAAGGAGTCGGCGGGATCCATCACGGCCGCGATCCCGCCCTGGGCCCAATCCGTCGCGGAGTCGATGGCCTGGCGCTTCGTGATGATCGCGACTTCGCCGGCCTCGGCGACTCGCAGCGCGAAGTGCATGCCGGCCAGGCCGGATCCGATGACCAGGAAGTCGAAATCCCGGCTGGGGAAGGGCTCGCTCTGGGAATCGCTCGGTTTCATGCTCACTGACTCGAGTCCGGGCGGCTGATGGCGCCGGTGGCGGGCGGCTCCCGTGTCGCGGCTCAGGTCCGGCCCCTGAGCCTCCGATAACGGAGAAGCAGCAATTCTATCGGGCCGCTTCGTAGGGTCCACTCCGGTCCCGGAAGAACTTGGCTCCCCATGGGGCAGTCGCTGTCCATCTACCTTTATTACTTCGAGCAACACGATGCCGAGACGAATCGAAACTAGAGGTCGGGCTCTTCCGGCGATCGCGGCCGCGGTCGGGCTGCTCGCGTTCGCGAGCGGTGCTTCGGCAGGCGTCTATCGATTCATCGACGACAAGGGTGTTCTGCATTTTTCGGACACGCCCGTGGACGCCCGCTACAAGGAAATGAAGACCGTTCACCAGGAGGGCATCGTGATCTCCCCGCGGCCCCATGTCCGGGTGCCCAACGAGCGCGCGTACGACCGGCTGATCGTCCAGATCGCTCGTCGCCATCGCGTCGAGCCTGCATTGGTCAAGGCCGTGATCGCGACCGAATCGAATTTCAAACCCGATGCGGTCTCACGGGTCGGCGCGCAGGGATTGATGCAGCTGATGCCGGCGACCGCGGAGTCGCTGGGTGTCGACCGGCCCTTCGGCGTGATCGAAAACATGGACGGGGGTGTTCGCTATCTGCGGGCGATGCTGGATCGTTACGGGGATCTCACGCGGGCTCTGGCCGCCTACAACGCAGGGCCCAAGGCCGTGGATCGATATCACGGCGTACCCCCGTACCGAGAGACCCAGGCTTACGTGAAGCGGGTCCTAGACTATTATCGGGGCTATCGACGGGAGTTCGAAAAGACGATTCCCGGCGGCACGCGGGCCAAGGGCAGCCAGGACACTCACGGCGTCCAGCGGGCTCCCCGCGACACGAGGGTAGTAAAGCGATGATTCCAGAGAATCGGATCCGACTTGGCAGGCTACCGATCGAGAAACGAGTTCGAGCGATGGTTTCGTGTCCGTAGAAGTCGGTTCAGGAACGTCCGGCGCCTCCTCCGAGGCCGGCGACGCCTCGCCACCGGCCGCACCGGTTGGCCACGGCGGCTCCGATCGCTCGACGGCCAGCGGAGTGACTGACGGCGATCGCCCGGGAGCGCCGCCCGTGCGTTCTCCCGAGTTCTTTCCGCGCGAGATTTTCTGGAACCTCCCCAACTCCGTCACCATGCTGCGCATCGGCATTGTCCCGGTCCTGATCTTCCTGCCGCTGGCACAAGGTCCCACCGGAAGCCGCTTCATGGCCTGGGCCTTCATCATCGCCGCGCTCACCGACATCCTCGACGGCTGGCTCGCGCGTCGCGACGGCGGCCGCGACATCACACGAATCGGCAAGCTGCTCGACCCGTTGGCCGACAAGATGCTCGTCTCGACGGCGCTGATCATGTTGCTGGCGATCGGCCGGATTCCACTCTGGGGCGCGGGCATGGTCGTTGTGATCGTCGGCCGCGAGCTCGCTGTGACGGGCCTGCGCGGCATCGCGTCCACGCACGGCCATATCGTTGCCGCCACCTTTCCGGGAAAGATCAAGGCGATTGCCCAGAGCGCCGCGACGGGTGCACTTCTCTTTCACTATGAGACCTTCGGGCTGCCGGCTCATGAAATCGGCATGACACTTCTCGCGATCGCAACGGCACTTACCCTGTGGTCGGGTTATCTCTATTTCGCTGACTATTTTGGCTGGAAGCGGCCGGCGACGAACGCCTGACTATGCTGGGAGATGGCTGGGAGATGGCCGGAAGATCGCCCGAGAGGACGGCACTCCAGGCGGCCGGCGGGTACTCAATATCACCTCGCGTCCGAAGCGGCTCGCGAGATCAATCGAAATACCACCGAACGTTCTCGATGGTACTGGCCGCAATGGCCGCGTTGA
>CAWLAJ010000083.1:0-14621 GCA_963854795.1 Deltaproteobacteria bacterium UBA4427
TGAAAATCAATGTCATTTTCAATATTGCCTCCGAGATTCCTCCTTATGGGGAAGGGCTCTCACAACGGATCGCGAGAATCGGAAGGTCTCCAGGACCTTCGCCGCCCTTCGACTCTGTATCCCCTTGGGGAGAGCGATCTGAAACCCTTCATCGAAGAAGGCATCACGCCCGGTTTGCTCGAGTCCGTTTCCGAAAAATGGCATTCGCTATGCCATGATCACGATACGCGCGAATTCGAGAACCCACCCACCCTCGCACTCTCGGCTTCATCGGGCGACGTAGTCAGGAAGATGTGATGTCTGCAGCCAACAAGGCCCCGATCGATTTCCAGGTCAACCGCGACGACTTTCGCGATTGTCGCATCACACCCGGCGCCCCGATCGAAGGGCTCGAGTCGGGACAGGTTCTCTTCAAGGTCGATCGCTTCGCATTGACCTCCAACAACATCTCTTACGCCGCCGCAGGGGATCTACTCGACTATTGGGGCTTCTTTCCAGGCCCCGATCGCTGGGGGCGCATTCCAGCCATGGGCTTTGGCAACGTCATCGAATCTCGTTGTCAGGAAGTGCCCGTTGGCGCCCGCTGCTTCGGATTCTTCCCGATGAGTCGCCATCTCGTGATCGAAGCCAGTGCGAGCGCGTCGGGAATGGTCGATACCGCGTCACATCGCGCAAAACAGGCACCCGTCTACCGCACCTACAACTACACCACCGCCGATACCCTCTACGACGAAGATCGCGAAGATCAGATCATGCTCCTTCGCGGACTCTTCATGACTTCGTTTCTGGTCGACGATCTCTTCGAAGACGAGAATTTCTACGGCGCGGAGAGCTCGATCATCACCAGCGCTTCCAGCAAGACCTCGATCGCCCTTGGCTTTCTTCTGAAGCGGCGCGCACGCGGACCGGTGATCGGCCTGACGTCCGAGAGAAATCGGGACTTCGTTGCGGGTCTGGGCTGCTACGACGAAGTCATCGGCTATGACCAACTCTCGTCTCTCTCGAAGGACCGCCCCGCGGTGATGATCGACATGGCGGGAAACGGCGAAGTCGTCGCAGCCATCCACGAGCAACTCGGCGCTCAGCTGAAGTACTCGTGCGCGGTCGGTGGGACACATTGGGAATCCAAGCCAAAGCCCACGAACCTGCCCGGTCCCCAGCCCGAGTTCTTCTTCGCGCCCGCGCGAATCGTGAAGCGGACGGAGGATTGGGGTGGCCGGGAACTGCAGGAGCGGATCGGCGAGGCGTGGAGCGACTTCCTGTCCTTCAGCGACCAATGGCTGAAGGTCCTGCACCATCAGGGCCCCGAAGCGCTCGAGCGCGTCTATCTGGATGTGCTGACCGGACGAATCGACCCCCAAGAGGGCCACATCATCTCGCTCTAGGGGCCTCGCAAGAACCCCCTCCGTGCACGACATCAGGCGATCGCCAGCACGCGGGTGTCCGCGAAGAACCGAGTCGTGAAGGGTCTCGCCCCTAGACGCCTCGGGGCCTTTGCCCCGGATCGACGACAGAGCCTCCGATCGAACTGACTCCAAGTCGCCCGACAGGACGCCAATTCGACTGGCACTGCCCAGCCGGTTTTCACTCCGTCTACACATTTCCGCTGTCACTCGACTTCGCTGTTCTCCAGCCTTCGAGCGCCGAAGGCAGTTCTATGCGTTCCACGACGAGAGCTGCTGGGCGGTTTCTGGTTCGTCAAGAGAATTTTCCACTCACACGGAAGAACGCCTTAAGCAATCCACCGAGCATCCGATAGGAGTGTCAAAGGAGCGTCCCCCCCACCATGCGACCCATAGTACGAATATTCTTCACAGCGCTGATTGCGCTGTGCTGGAGCGGTTTAGCGACCGCCGATACAACCGAGCCGACCGCACGAATAGAGCCGTCGGCCATTCGAGCACTCTTGAACATCGATCTCGACCACGACTTCGAGAGGATCGTCCTTCCGGACAGCCAACTGCGTCTGCCCGGTTTGGCCGGACCGAGTTCGATGGATTGTTCCGGCGCCGAATCGAACGACGGGATCGAGACGTGTCTCGTCACCACGACCATGATGGCGTCGACGGTACCCGCGGCACTCGCTCAACACTAGGACCGGGCATCGCAGGCCGGCAGCGAGTTCGCGCTCGATGCTCGGGCTTCGACGACTGAATTCGTTTGCGAATTCTCTGCGCAGGGTTCCCCGCGCTTTCGGGTCGACTTCTCAGGTCTTTGGCACCCGTCGCAGTGCCAAGGTCTCGAGAACGTCAGCGTGTCTCTTCCGGTCGAGCTTGTAGCCCGTCAAAAGAATCAGGCTGATGACGCCGAGCACGGCGGTGCCGGGGCCGTACACCATCCCCAACAACTGCACGGTTGCCTCTGGAACCGATCCAGGCGCAGCTCCCGGCGATAGGCCGATGACATCCAGGCTCACCCCGGCGACGAATTGTCCTATGCCCACGGTCGCCTTGACGGCGAAGGCCAGTGCCGCGAAGAAGATGCCCTCTTGTCGATGGCCGGTACGAAGCTCGTGCTCGTCCGTGACGTCGGCGATCATCGAACCCGCGTTGACCGAACCCGCGGTCGCACCGAAGACGGCGATGATGTGGCAACCGATCAACACCCCGAGATAGGCTGGGCTGTCCTGCCCTGGATACAGCCCGTAGATCTTCAGGACCGGTGGGAGCATGGCGAAGAACACGAGCAGGCCGATGCCGAATAGGAAGGCCTTGCCTTTGTCGATATACCGCGTCATGACGACCCAAAACGGCAATCCCAACAAGAAGGCGGGCACGCCCGAAAATTGCCGTAGCTGAATCTCGGACGCCGTAAGGTTCCAAAAATAGGTGCCCATATGGACTTCGAGGGCATCCTGGACGCCGCGTGTCGCGAAGAAAACAATCATTCCCAACACGAGCGCACGAAACGATGGGTTCTCGAGTGCTTCCTTGAACTCGAGGATCAGCCGATTCGGACGAAAGGGCGGAGCATTCTCTCTTGGCTGGGGCAGTGAAGGGATCACCGAACGAGTTCCCCATGCGGACACCATGATCGCCACCATCATCACGGCACCAAAGGTCCAACCGAACTCTCGATAGGCGGCCGAATTGAAGCGCCCCATCTCGCCATTTACATCTGGAAAATAGATGGACCAACCCGCTGCCAGTACGAGCGCAATTCCCAGTGCGCCAAACGCCGACCGAAAGGCCACTACGACGGTTCGCTCGTGATAGTCGTTCGTCAGTTCCGCGCCGAGCGCCATATGCGGAACGTGGTACAGCGTCATCGATGCCCGCACCAAAACGGCAAACACCGTCAGCCATAGGAAGAGACCGAATTGATCGAGACCCTCCGGCGGGCTGAAGATCAAACCGAACGTCACCGCCAGAGGAATCGCGGAGGCGAACATGAAGGGATGCCGTCGTCCCCACCGATGCTTGAACGTATCGGAGAGCGAGCCAATCAATGGATCGGTCACGGCATCGAAGACCAGTGCAATCAGCAGCGCGGACCCGGCATAGGTCCCGGAGAGACCGAGCACCGAGTTGTAATAGAAGAGCAGAAAGGTCGTAAAGGCGGTGTTCTTGACGCCTTCTGCGATCTGTCCAACCCCAAAGAACGTCTTTAAAGGGAGCGGTAGTCTGGGGCTGTCATTCGTCACCGATGGACAACCCTAACGCGAGCCACCGCCCACCGGTAGGCGGCACGGTTGGTTTCTAGCAAACACCTGCGGCATGCTGCGGCGCTCATCTTGATGATTCATTCAGGTGACATTCGGAGCACTCATGGCCTTCGTCCCGATCGCACAGATCGAAGAAATCCCTGGAGATCGAGGCCTTCGCGTCAGCGTAGAAGGAGTCGATATCGGTCTCTACGCAGTGGACGGAGAGATCTTCGCGATGGAGGACACCTGCCCGCACGCTGGATTCCCGCTCTCGCAAGGCGAACTCGATGGCTGCGTCATCGTTTGCAAAGCCCACGGGTGGCCATTCGACATTCGGACTGGATTTGATCCGGATAACGCCGACGGATTTCCGATTCCCTGCTTCGCAGTCTCGGTCATCGACGGAACGGTTCACATCGACATCAACGAGCAGACGAATGCTCCGCGCTCAAAAAAACTTGTTGTCGATTAGTTCGGGCGGAATCTGGTCCTTGATTCCTTCGTGGAGCTTTGGCAGCAAGGACCAATGAACACCAGGGCGCTTGTGGTGCGCCGTGTGGTACCCGAGGTTACAGCTGAGGTAGTTGAACAGGACATTGACGCAGTTGTAGCTGGCGTCGTAGTGATTCTCGGTATGCAGGCCGGCATGGTGGCCGTAGGTCACCCAGGACGTATGGGCGAGCGTGAGGTACCCGGGAATCAGAATGACCAAAACGGTATTGACGGGATTGACATAGAACGCGAGTCCGAGCACCGACCAAAGCGGGATCTTCATCAAGAGAAAGGCGCAAAGGTATTTCGGATATCGCCGACCCACGCGAATGATGTCGACCTGATGGTGCAGGAGCAAATCGATCGTGTACTCGATTCGTCCCATCTTCGATCCGTCCCGTCGAGTCCACTTGGATTCATCGACTTCGGCGACTTCGGACTGGGAACGCTGATTGAGATAGTTGCGGTGATGTCCAAGGTTGTGATGAAGAACCCAGGCGTAGGGCGCGATTCCCGTCTGCAGCGACACAGCAATATCAAAGACCCTATTCATCCACGAAGAATGAAAGATGTTGAAATGCTGATGGTGATGATTGATTGCCGCGATGAACATGCTGCCCACTGCGAGTGGAACGATGAAGAGGGCCGCGAGCCAAGTCGGTGCGAAGAAGAAGACTCCTGCGTGCGCGGCAAGCATGGCACTCACGAGACTGATGGATCGTCGATCGATCTTGTAGCGGAGCCATCGACTGGATTGCGTCTCTGCCTTCAGCTTGGACTGGATAAGCTTGGACTGGAAATCTGAGAGGACGGGCGCAGTCGAATATTCGCGCGGGTCCAGTTCGATCGCTGCGTTCATGATAGACGTGGATCTTTCACTGGGGGGACGCTGTTATGTAAGACGATGAAAGGTAATCGAGCATGGCCACAACTTATTCGGATCGTTCGGATCGTTCGGATCGTTCGGATCGTTCGGATGTCGTATTCTGTTTCGCGACTCATTTTCATCGCGACCCAGGATTGAGCGCGACTCAATTACAGAATGCGGCCAGACGACGGTGCAGGTGTAGCCAATTAGAGTGCTCGGCAAAACGCACCAGACACCGCGCTTCGTAAAAGCGTTGTAAAAGTTCGTGCGCACGCTCAAGATCCATCGGATACTTGATCGAAATTTCCGACGGACCCAGAGCGTGCTAGAAAACGAACGTGCGGAATGCGCCGAAAATCGTTGGAATCGTGAACATCACCGAGGACTCGTTCTCGGATGGAGGGCGCTTTCTGGCGTCCGAGGATGCAATCCGTCACGCCCGTCGGCTCGCAAGCGACGGCGCGGACTACCTCGAATTCGGACCCGCATCGAGCAATCCAGAAGCCGGTCACGTCTCGGCAAAGGAGCAGATCGCGCGCCTCGAGCCCGTACTACGCGAGCTGACGTCCTGTGAGATTCCGATCTCGATCGATGCAACGGACCCGGCCGTGCTCGAATTCGCGATGGCCTCGGGCGTTGCGATGCTCAACGATATCCGAGGCTTTCCTGAGCCGTCCCTCCATGCCCGACTGGCCGATAGCGAAGCACTACTCGTCGTCGTTCATTCGATTCTCGAACTCGAACGCGCGGGGCGAAACGATGCGACGACCGAGGAGGTCCTGTCGTCGATCGATCGATTCTTCGAACAACGCTTGACCGAGCTGGTACGCGCTGGGGTCGACGAGAGCCGGTTGATCGTCGATCCAGGAATGGGCTTCTTTCTCGGAAACAATCCCGATGCCTCGCTCGCCGTCTTGCAGAGAATCCCCGAACTGAGGTCTCGCTTCGGACGTCCCGTCTTCATCTCGGTATCGAGAAAGTCGTTTCTGCGCGCGATCACGGGCCGCAAGCTCGACGAAATCGGTGCGGCCACGCTCGCCGCCGAGCTCCACGCCGCAAGAGAAGGCGCGGCTTATCTGCGCACACACGATGTGGAGGCGTTAGGCGATGCACTCCGGGTTCTGCATTCGCTCGGCGGGAAGGTATAGGGGCAAGGTCGCGTGCGGCCTGCTATCGAGCTGGCTTCGCCGGCAGCTTGCGGCGAGCCGAAACGAACCACGTGACGATGATGAAGCCGATGAGCGAACCCAAATGGTGGAGGCTCCCGGCCGGGCGGATGGCGCAAGCGACGATTTCAGTGGGATCGATTTCCGGTGTCATCTCTCGTCTCCCTGCCAAGGATCAATGATCATCGACTTGCTGGATCAGCCGCGGCCAGCGCTCCGATGGCAGGCTCGTCCAGCTCGGTCGACCAGGCGAATTCTCGGATCACCGTTCCAGCCAACTGACGAACCTCGCTCCAACTCGGAGCCTCACGACGGGCGCGAGGCGTCCAGAGATCAGGATCCTTCGCGCTCACCATCATGGACAGTTTCCTATCGACCGCCTGGAGAGCCGCCATCTGCGATTCGCTCGGAAGATCCTCGAACCCGTCGACAAAGGCGGTATAGGCATCGTCGAATTCCACCGTCAACCCATCGCCCCGCGAGGACGTTTCACCCGCTGCCGCCGGATCGGGGACGCGCGCAAGCAGGGCCAGCACGCGCATCAGCCGGTCCGATCTCTCATCCGCGCGGGAAGAGTGGGGCATGTCATCTCGATTCACGTTCAAAACGCAGCCGAGCATAACACCTACGACGATCTTACGGAGAAACCCGGAGAGCCTCATCATCGAATTCCCTGAGGCGCTACGGACCACTCGATTCTACATTTTGCTGGCCGAACCGCATTGCGGATCGGTCGCGTCGCCCAATCCCTCCCCGGGCACGCATGATGAGTCCTCATGGTGAATCGCCACAGCGATTCCGGCTGGCTGGTGCATATTGGCGCGGGTCGATCTTCGCTCAGGACGCTCCGGCATGCCCGTGAGCACGGATACCGCACGCTTGCAATCGACGTCGATCCGAATGCTCCCGGATTCGCCGAGGCCACCGTTTCGATCGAACGGAGTCGCGAGGATCTCGATGGGATTCTAGACGAAGTTCGAAGCTTCGCGAACGAGCGCGCGCTCGCCGGATGTTGGACGACGTCTTCTGCAAGCTCTGCACTCGCTGCGGCCGCAGCGATTCGCGAGGAATACGACCTCCCGGGACTACGACAACCTGCACTCGATACGCTGGCCGATCGATCGACCTGGAAGGATCGTCTAAGGAGGAACTCGATCGAGACGCCGCCGAGCGCTCTGCTCTCATCAGTGGACGAACTCGGCGACTTCCTCGGAAGCCATGCAAGCGTACTCGTCAAACCCGAGTCCGGGGGACGCGGCTCGCTCGGAGTCGCTCGATTACGACGTGGCGAGGCGAGAAGTCGCGACCTCTACTACGAAGCGCAGGAGACTTCCAATTCGGAACTGGTTCTGGCCGAAGCCTTCATCAGCGGCGATGAGTATTCGATCGACGGCGTCGTCCGGGACGGTGATTTTCGGCTTCTTCATCTCGGGCGCAAATTCTCCGCCCGAAATCACCGCGGAACACTTCCGACGGGATATGCCTGGGGAGCGTCGAGAAAGAACGTTCGCAGCGATGAGGATCCACGCTGGCCCCGAAGCCGCGAGCTCGCTTCTGCCGTGTGCAGGGCCCTCGACATGAACGATACCTTCGTAAGTCTCGACGTGATCGACGACGGCGACCAGATCCATGTCATCGACGTCGGCTGTCAGCTCGATGCCAAGGTCGATCTGGGCCTTGAGTTCTCGGGCATCGAGGTCGCCGGCCTTGGCCATGCCATCGCGACAGGAGATCCATTGCAGTTCTCGAACGAACCGGGCGCGCTCACACGTGGATTTGCAATTCGCTTCTTCTACTCCGATACGGACGGGCGACTACAAAGACTCGTCGATCCCGATTCGCCCTCCGTCGAGTCCACGCCAGACCATTGGCACTCGATCGCGATGTCTCCATTCCGCTACCAGATCGAATGGGAGAAGGACTCGAACGAACCGATCGCTCGCCCCCGTTCGGTCGCGGACCTCGTCGTGTCTGCGCTCGTCGAAGGGGAAGATCGCAACTGCGCATGGATGAGATCCAACGAGATGGACAGCGCGGATCTCTTTTCGGTCGAAGAACTCGCCGATCCGATCGCGAAGGCAACGAACGAGTGGAATCCAGACGGGCCGGAATCGACCTAGAACCAACCCGTTTTCCAAGTCAGCGCAACGACGATCCGTCCACTTCGACGGATCAAACATACAATCGTCGGATCAGGCGCCATGGCAATAGGACGGAAGCGCGGGTGCCGCGTCCCTCCATCGATTCCAGTGTGATCTGCCCACCGCACTCTTCGAGTAGACGGCGACACTCGTAGAGGCCGAGTCCCGTCGCCCGCGGCGATGTCTCCCGGGTCGAGAAATAGGGCTCGAAGGCCAGCTCACGAACCGATTCCGTCATTCCCACTCCGCCGTCGATGACCTCGACCCTCAGTCCGTCGCGATCGGATCGGACGCCGATTGAAACGAGTTGATCGCACGAGCCGGCGCGAAGCGCATTGTCGACGACGTTGACCAACACGGAGAAGAGAAGATTCGAACGATCGACCTCCAGCCTGGGAATCGGTCCGCGAATCAAGAGTCGGCCATCGGGGTGAAGGCCCCGTACGACGGCCAGCACTCGAATCAAAGTAGAGCGAAGGTCGTCCGAGCGGGCTGTCTTCGCGCGTTCGGGCTGCGCTGACTCCATCAAACGATCGACGACTCGAAGCGCATCATCCGAGAGCGCCACGATTGCCCGTGCCAGCTCCAGAGTCTCGCCCTTCAGTCCGTCCTCGTTCGCGAGTTTGCGTCCATGAATCGCGATGACCTGAAGTGGCTTTCCCAAATCATGGGCCCAGCCCGCCAACATCTCCGTCGCCGCTCGAGGCTCGCGCAAGAATGACCTCCCGTTGGAACGTCATTCGAGATAGCAGTTGAGAATTTTCTCTGACCGAAGAATCTGCAGCCGCGTCCGTAAAGTGAACTCAGACTGAATCTATGCTGAAGACCGGCGATTGCCCGACTATTTCAGTTGGCTGAGCTCTTGGAGTTCGCCGAGTCCCTCGTAGGGATCCGTCGGATTTCGGTTGGCCTCGATGTCGGCGAATCGGGATCGCAGCGACTGCGTCGTCAGCTCGTGGGTGAAGATCCAGAACCGGTCCTCGCGCATGGCGTCGATGATGTCGCCCGCAACTTTGTCCACGCCGATGCCGAGCGACGAGATCGCTTCGCGCAGAACGCCCATGGTGGCCGTCTGCGACGGCTTCATTTCTCCACCATCGTCGCGATTTCGTTCCGATTGAAAAATCTGCGTGCGGACGAGATTCGGGCACAGACAGTGGACCCCGACGCCGGTCCCTTCGAGTTCCCGGTAGAGCGATTCCGTCATCCCGACGACCGCATGTTTCGTCGCGGCGTACATGCCGAGGACCGCACTCGAAACCAATCCCGCCTCGGACGCCGTGTTGATGATATGTCCCTCTCCGGCGTCGCGGAGAATCGGCCCAAACGTCGAAACGCCGTAGGCAACGCCCAGAATGTTGACATCGACGATCCACCGCCAATCCGAAGGCGTTGTGTCGAGCATCGGCCCGCCTGGAGCAACGCCCGCGTTATTCATCACGACGTGAACGGCTCCGTAGTGAGAGAGCGTCCGAGCCGCGAGGTCGGACACCGAATCCGGATCGCGCACGTCGCAGACAACTCCCAGAACATCGCCCCCGGACTCCGAAAGACGCCCGACCTCTCGATCGAGGCCTTCCTTTTCGACATCGGCCAGGACGACCTTCATGCCTTCGGACAGGAAGCGCTCGACGACGCCTAGCCCGATGCCACTCGCTGCGCCCGTCACGACAGCAATTCGATCCTTGAAATCGATCATCTTCACTCCAATAGAAACGCGCACGCGCGAAGGAATCGGCCAGTCTCTTCCGAGATCAATCCGTCACTTCGAGAATCCCGCCTGAAATCAGATCCTCGATCTCTTCCTTACCCAGGCCGAGCAATTCCGATGCGATCTCGCGCGTATGTTCGCCGATCAGCGGCGCCTGAAAAGTGGGTAAGCGCGCCGCGTGACTCATCTTGAACGCCGGACCCTCGAATGCCATCCAACCCAATCCCTGCTGATCGATCCACTGTCCATACCCACGCGCTTGGAAATGGGGATCTCGAAGTTGGTCTCGCGCGATGTACATCGGCGCGGACGGAACACCGAACATCTGAAGTGTCATCGTCACTTCCTGCGAAGAGCGTGCGCTCGTCCAGGCGCGCAGGCCTTCGTCGATGGCGTCGTGTTCGGCGAATCGACCGTCGGCCGTCGACATCGACTCATCCGCTGCCCAGGAGGGCTCGCCCAAGGCGGCTCGCAGGCCACGCCAATCCTGATCGTCGCGAATGGTGATCGCGACCCAGTCTTCGGTCCCCAGGCAGGGATACGAACCCCAAGGCGCTCCGCGTTCGCTGCGATTGCCGCGCGGTCCGACCGAGCCCGGATCGAGGTCCTCTTTCAGGAACTGATCCGAGAGGATGTTCACGACCACTTCGGCCTGGGCGACGGAGGCGTGCCCGCCCGTCCCACGTCGATCGCGCCGAATCAGCCCAGCCAGTGCGATGATCGCGAGCAGTCGGCCCGCCATATGATCAGGAAAGATCGACCCGGAGCCAGCCGGGGGGCCCTCTTCCGGGTAGTCCCAGAGATGAACGAGTCCGCCGATCGGCTGGGTACTCGGGCCGTAGCCGATCCAATCCTTCCAGGCACCGTGATTTCCGAGAAGCTGACTGCTCCCCATCACGATTCCCGGATTCAATTCCTTGAGTTTGTCGAAGCCGAGGCCCATGGCTTCCATCATTCCGGTCGAGCCGTTTTCGATGACGACATCGGATCGTTTGACAAGGTCATGAATCAACTTCAGACCTTCTTCCGTCTTGATGTTGATGCCGAGTCCACGCTTCGAACGACTAGAAGAAGCAAAGGAGGCACTCATCTCGGTCGACATCACGACGCGAATGAAATCCGGATAGGTTCGGCTCTCGACCTTGATCACATCTGCACCGAACTCAGCGAAAAAGCGCGCCGCTTCGACGCCCACGCCACCGATCCCGAAATCGAGCACGCGCAATCCCTCGAAGGTCCTCGAGGGAGACGGGCGATCGCCCGACGGCTGGGGTCGAGCTCCCGGCCAGAGCGTGTCTCCGATTTCTTCCGCATGTTGATTGATTTCGGGCGGCGGACTTCGATAGCCCATCCGCTCGCGATCGAGTTCGAAGAAGCCCGACGCGAATGCGCCCGATCGGTTCGGCGCGAAGTCTCCGGGAACGAAGGTTTCGCGAGAGCGATAGTGAACGTTGTCTAGAATCTCGCTCGGCGTCAGAACCGGCGTGCAAACGATGCCACGACGCTGTGCCTCGACGGCGATCTCGAGATGATTCATCGACGCGAAGAGATCTCCCACGATCACAGTGAGTGCGTCCACGATTTCCAGACGTCCAAGAAAGCTGTCGAATTTCGGATCGCGAAGGTATTCGGGATCGCCCAACCACTCTCGCATTGCGTGCCATTGGCGCGGCGACATGATGACGAGACGGACGAAACCCTCCCGACAAGCGATGATCTGATAGATAGGGCCCGAGCCGTTTCGAACGGTGGTGCTGTCCTGACCCTTGGCCTCGATCATCGATCCGTTCGAATAAGCCCAATCCGTTTGCTCGGCGACGGCTTCGAGAACCGAGAGATCGATCCTTTGACCGAATCCGGTCTGCGTGCACCGATGAATCGCCACCATCGCAGCATAGGCACCCATGATGCCGGCGATGTCGTAGGCCATCGCACCGGGTGTAAAGAGCGGTTCCCGATCGGCAGTGCCCGCCTTGCTCTGCATGCCTCCGATCGCACAAAGAGTCGAATCCGTAGCGACCCAGTCTCGATAGGGGCCGGTTTGTCCAAAGTCGGAAATCGAGAGCACCGTCAAATGAGCGAATCGATCGCAGAGCGCGACCGGGTCGAGCCCCCATTCGGCAAGCCGCCCCGGCCGTTCGGACTCGATCAGCAGATCGGCGCGCGAAAGCAACTCGAGGAATCGCTCGCGATCGCCATCAGAATCGAGATCGAGTGCGAGTCCGAGTTTGTTCGAGTTGCGCGTCGCGAAATACAGACTGCAACCGTCCTTGAAAGGTGGCAGCCCACGCGAACGACCGCCCTCCGGCGGCTCGACGCGTACGACCGATGCCCCCAGATCGGCCAGCAGGCGTCCAGCCAGCTCACCCTTCTCGTCGGCGAGATCGAGGACGCGAACTCCGGACAGAGGTCGATCACCTTCTTCGTTTTGCGGTTCTCTCATGGACGTTGCGCGCTCATCGCTTCACGGTGCCTTTATCAAGGCTTCAGCGGGCCTTCACTATGCCTTCACTATGCAGTCCATTGCGGATCTGCAGGCCAACGGTAGGCGGCGGGGGAGTTTCAATCGACTCTTCTTCGGGAGTTTCCACGGCTGGACTCAAGACGAGGACCCGGCGATCCGACGGAACTCCTAGAAGCGTGCGCTGCAAAAGGCGCGGGCGCCGAGTGCCCAACCCGGGAGAACGAATCGAGCCCGCGGGGCGCAAACGGCCCCCGGACACGCCCTGAATCGGAGCAACAGCATGGGAACCGCGGTCTGGATCGAAAAAGCAGAATTTAGAATCAGCGCCGGAGGCGAGCAGGCGGCCGTCGAAGCCCTGAAGTCAGCCTTCCCCACGGAGGCCGCGTTTCTTGCACGCGGTATTCACGAGAAGCCGGCCGCCTACCGCGAACTCATTTCTGCCACCCGCTTCTCGGCAGCGATTCGATCGGTCATCGGATTGGGGGACCACATCGTCGTCCACGAGGCGCCCGACGGCGGAGTCACTTCGATTGGACGCGAGGGCATGATGGACGAGCTGCCAGCCCGCGCGATCGCCCGCTTCTTCGAACCGATCGCGCGCTTCATCGAACCCGGAAGCTTCATCGAATTCGAAACCGATCACGGCGGTAGCTGGACGCGCGTCGACTTTCGAAATGGAACGATGCGCCTCGTCGAGCGCGAACTCGGGGCGGATGAGCTAGGCGACTGGGGTGTGATCGAACACGATCGTACCGAGGTCCTGCTCGACCCACTGCTCTAGCGACCCGGATCGCCAGGAAGAGCTCGCGGACGCGCCTGCGCGACCCGCACCTGCAGCCTCCCGTGTCTCAATCCATGACGAGCTCGGCAATTTCTTGGAGTTTCGTCGGATCTGCGGCGTGAACCAACATCGTCGTAACCCGGCTATCCGTCCAGGCCTGCAAGCGATCCCTGATCCGCTCGCGCGAACCGATCAGGGCGATCTCGTCGATGAATTCATTCGGCACGGCGGCAATCGCTTCCGCGCGGTTCCCCGCCAGAAATTCGTCTTGAATCTTCTGGGCCTGCTCGGGAAAGCCCATTCGCGCCATCAGCTCCTTGTGAAAATTGCGATCCTTTGAACCCATCCCACCCACGTAGAAACCCAGCATCGGGCGCAAGGCGTCATAGGCACTTTCGAGATCATCCGTCAAAGAGACGGTCACCCCCTGAACGATGTCGAAATGATCAGGGGCGTCGGTCAGCGAGTCCGCATAGACCTCTTCGCGGTAGGGCGAATACCAAAGCGGAATCCAACCGTCACAGAGCTCGGCCGCCAGGGCGACATTCTTTGGTCCTTCCGCGCCGAGGTAGATCGGCAGATCGCTGCGCAGCGGATGAGTGATCGGCTTGAGCGGCTTGCCCATTCCCCAAGCACCTTCTCCATAGTACGGAAGCGGATAATGTGGCCCATTGTTCTTCACGGGTCTCTCACGACGCATGACCTGGCGCAGGATGTCGACGTATTCACGCGTACGGCTGAGCGGTTTACTGAAGGGTTGCCCATACCAACCTTCGACCACTTGCGGGCCCGACACACCCAATCCCAGAAGCAATCTTCCCTTCGTCAAATGATCGAGAGTCAAAGCGTGCATGGCTGTCGACGTCGGCGTTCGAGCCGACAGCTGCACGATCGAAGTACCGAGCTTCAGACGCGTCGTGTGCGCGCCGATCCAGGCCAGTGGTGTGAAGGCATCGGAGCCCCAGGCTTCCGCCGTCCAGGCGGAATCGAACCCGAGCCGTTCAGCCTCCTGGCTCAATTCGATGAGGTTATCGGGTGGTCCTGCCTGCCAATAACCGAGCATCAAACCAAAGCGAAGGGGGGAACTAGCCGTCATGAAGTCAACTCCAATCTCATCGAAGCGTTGTTGGGCTGCGAGGAGCAAGCCGTCACGATGGCGAGCGCCCTCCCCATCACGTGAAGAGAGCATAGCCGGTCCGACTCGTCGTCGGTGCCGGTTCCGAGTTGGACCGCAAGCGAAATTCGCTGAAGAACCTCCAGGAAGTCTCGCGTATGCGGATCTTCCTCGAGCGCGCGAAGGTGTAGTCTGCCTAACGACCGGCCACCTCGCGCTCGTGGGCGATCCGGTGGCC
>CAWLAJ010000084.1:0-14521 GCA_963854795.1 Deltaproteobacteria bacterium UBA4427
CGGGTCGTGATCTGGGAAAGCGCGGCAATCGTTGCGAAGACTTCTGGAAACGGTGTCGTTCCATCGAAGGGCGGTTCGCCGCCCTCGCTATAGGGGTAGCGAGAGTCGAACGTCTCGGGTGCGAAGATATGATCCGCCAACATGATGCCTTCAAAGCCCGCTTCTTCGGCGACCGGCGCCAACTCAAGCATTTCGTCCGGGTGCATCATGGGAAGCGATTGCCAGAATTGCATCAGGGATTCCTCGACTCGAAGCGGGCTTGGCCCGATCTATTCATGAACAATGCGGGCTAGCATGCCGCATCGTCTGCTCTTCATCTCGTCCGCCAACCCGTCCATAGGAATTTCGATCGGTGATCAACCATATTGTAATCGTAGGGGCATCGCTCGCTGGACTGCGAACGGCCGAGGCGCTTCGTCGGGAAGGACATGACGGCCGTTTGACGATCGTTGGAGCTGAGGAGGCCATGCCCTACGACCGGCCTCCGCTTTCGAAACAATTTCTGCTGGACGACTGGGAGGACGAGAAGCTCGCCCTCAGTCGCGGTGCGCTCGAGGCCGATTGGAAACTCGGCTGCCCCGCACTGTCGCTGGCGCAAGATTCGCTTCGACTGACGCTGGCGGGGGGCGAGTCCATCGAGGACGCGGATGTCGTCGTGATCGCAACGGGGGCGCGTGCGAGAAGCCTGCCTTTTGGTACTGATCTCGAAGGGGTGATCGGTCTTCGAACCCTGCCGGATGCCCATCTGCTTCGAAACGAAATCGCGAGGGCGTCTCGGATCGTCGTCGTGGGCGCGGGGTTCATCGGTATGGAAGTCGCGGCGAGTTGTCGAGCCAAAGGTCTCGAAGTGGCTGTGGTCGATCCCCTGCCGGCCCCACTCGTGCGTGGGCTTGGACCGATCCTGGGCGAACGCGTCGCCGACAGACATCGCGAAGAGGGCGTGGAATTTCATCTGAGCGTCGGCGTCGAGGACTTCGAAGGCACGGGTCGAGTCACCGGCGTCTGCCTTTCCAGTGGAGCGACCCTGAAGACAGAACTCGTCGTCGTCGGCGTTGGAGCCGCACCGGCCACCGAGTGGCTGGACGGGGCTGGGCTCGAGATCGACAACGGCATCGTCTGCGATGCGACGGGATCGACGAGTCGAGCCGGCGTGTATGCACTCGGAGACTGCGCGCGTTGGGCGAATGCGAACTACCCGGAGCATCCGCGCTTCGAACATTGGACCAGCGCCGTCGAACAATCGGAGGTCGTCGCGAAATACATCCTTCATGCTGAGGGGGCCAAAATGGCGCCGATCCCCTACGTCTGGACCGATCAATTCGATTTGCGGATCGCGATTGCGGGCATGATCGAGGACGGCGATGAGATGCGGATCTGTCACGGCAATCTCGAAGACGATCGCTTTCTCGCGCTCTTTGGTCGAGGGGGAGGTCGATTGGTCGCCGCCGTGGGTTTCAAGCGACCCCGGCAATTGAACGCCGCTCGGAAAGCGATGGCCGCCGGTATTTCCTTCGCGCAGGCGATCGCCGACAACCGGTGAGCCGCGATCAAGCGCCGAACGAGATCGGCAACTTCCAATAGCCCTGAACGAATTCGGTCAAGAGTCGCTCGGATCGGTCGAGATCGACTTCGTAGTTTGGGAACCGCTTCAATAATTCCTCGGTGCAGATCTTCGCTTCGAGTCGCGCCACGTTGACGCCCAGGCAGGAATGAGGCCCGTAGCCGAAGCTCATGATGCGTGGCGGTCGTCGCAAGATGTCGAAGCGGTCCGGATCGTCGAATTCGCGTTCGTCGTGATTCCCCGAGTGGTAGAGGAACATGATCGGTTGGCCTTCTGTCATCTGGGTTCCCGCGAACTCGACGGGGCGGGTGACGACTCGCATCAGGAATTGTGTGGGCATGTCGAAACGTAGACCCTCGTTGAAGGCATCCGGGATCAGGCTCGGATCGTCCACGCACATCCTGCGCTGATCCGGATATTCCCAGAGTCGCCGCACGAGGGAAGCGAAGGTCTTCGGGAAGGTCTCGGACCCGCCGATGATCAACATCGAGAGATGTGAGGCGATTGCTTCGTCGTCGAGTCGTTGGCCGTCTTCCTCGAACTCGAGCAGGTCCTGAAGGACGTCGTCCTGGGCTGTCCCACTGCGTCGCTCTGCAATCTTGCTGTGAAAGTACGCAAACATCTCGCCCATGGCTGCGAGCCCGGCATCGGTCATTCCGTCGTGGCCCTCCTCGCGTTTGAAGAAACGCCAGACCAGGTCGTTCAGAAGAGGGCCATCTTCCGGGGGTAGCCCGCTGATCATGCAGGCCACCGTCACCGCGACCTGAGAGGAGAGATCGGCCATCACGTCCATCTCGCCCTGATCTGCGACGCGAGCAAAACAGTCCTCAGCGATTCGGCGGATGACCGGTTCGAGTTCGGCCACTTCCTGCGCGGCGAATTTCTTGCGCATGGAAGATCGGAGCCGAGTGTGGTCGGGGGCGTCCATCATGTTGATCATCGGTGTGACGGGTTGGACTTTGGTGAGCAGGTGGGCGGCCGTCGTTCCCTTGGCGGCCGTGAGATTCTTCATGTCGCCCGACGCTTTCCAGATGTCTTCGAAGCGCGACAGCACCCAGGTGTCGTATTTGCTGAGATAGTAGGCGGGCGCCTCATCGCGCAATTTCTTGTAGATCGGAAGCGGATCACCTTTGACGACTTCGTCGGAGAAGGGATTGTATTCGACCATTTTGGCTCTGACTCCTTCGGGTTGGGCCTCGGTTGGAGCTTGGACTTCGAGATCCGAATGTCTTCGGGCGCGCGTCTCGAATCAGGTGAATTGGAACGGAACGTATTGTATCGTAATGTCGAAGTCTTCCCCTCCATTCGGCCCGACTCGGCCTGTTTCGATGGAGAAATTGGACTCGAGGGGGTCGTCGGTGAGGACTGGGAGAGCGAGTTCGATGGCGCGCACGGAACAGCGGCAGGAAGTCAATCGCGGCGGGATCGGCGGCAGCACGGGTCGGCCGCGTAGCGAAGAGGCGCATCAGGCCATTCTCGATGCGACACTCGAATTATTGATCGAAGTCGGCTTTTCCGCCTTGACGGTCGAGGGGGTCGCCCAGCGCGCCGGAGTCGGCAAGGCAACCATCTACCGCCGCTGGGCCTCCAAGTTGCCTTTGGTGGTCGAGGCTTTCGGCAAGCTTCCCGGCTTTGAAGCGGTCGACACCGGGCGCCTCGATGCCGACCTCAAGGCGACGCTCAAGTCGTATCTACAGGTATTCCATTCGACTTCGCTGGGTGCCGTCTTTCCCAGCCTGGTCGGCGAGCGAGCGCACAACCCCGAACTCTCGAAGCTGCTCGAACCCGTGACGGCGAGTCGACGAGAACCCTTCGTTGAGATCTTCGAACGCGCACGAAAGCGCGGCGAAATTGCGGACGACATCGACGTCAATCTGGCTGCCGATCTCGTGGTTGGACCGATTTCGGTCGCCCTGTTTTTTCGGGGCCGTGCGCCTTCGCCGAGGATGGCGGGGCCGATCGTCGACCTCGCGCTGTCGGGAATTCTTCGACCCCATTCCTGATTGCCGGTCTCCCGATCGCTGGCCTAGGAACCGAAGCGCGCGCGGAGTTCGTGTTTGAGGATCTTCCCGGTCGCGTTGCGCGGAATCCTTTCGACGATTTCCAACTGTTCGGGGACCCTCTGTATCATCAGCTGTTGGCCGAGAAGAAATTCCTTCATCTCCTCGGCGTCGATCGGATCCTTCTCGTCGTGACAGGAGACGATGGCGCAGCATCGCTCTCCCATTTCTGAATCCGGAAGGCCGATGACGGCGACATCGGCCACCTTCGGATGGGTGTAGAGAAGGTCCTCGACTTCTTTGGCCGGAATATTCTCGCCCTTGCGGATGATGATGTCTTTCAAGCGTCCGGTGATGACGACGTACCCCTCGCGGTCGATCCGACCGAGATCTCCGGTTCGAAAATAACCTTCGTCGTCGAAGGCGTCGCGATCGAGCGCCGAATCGACGTAGCCGCGGAAGAGTTGAGGTCCGCGCGCTCGGATTTCCCCTTCCTCGCCGGGGGCGGCAAGCTGGTCGTCCGTTCGAACGACACGAAGGTCGACATTCGGCAGCGAGGGTCTGCCCTCGGTGCGCGCCAGCTTTTCACTCGGGTCGTCGACGCGACTCATCGTCAGGATCGGCGCCTCGGTCGACCCGTAGCCCGAGCAGATTCCCACCCCCCCGATCTCGTCGATCAAGTCGAGATGAAGCTGCGGCGGCTTCGGCGCCCCGCCTCCCGGAAAGGCTCGGACTTTCGGGAAGAGCGAGCCGGTTCGCGCCGGGCTCGCAAGCTCGGCCTCCGCGAGCCTGCGTTGCGCGGCGAGATAGGCCTCATGGAAGATGGTTCCCGCCCCGGCGAGCGTTACGCCGCGCTTGCGGAGGGTGGGGATCGTTTCGGCTTCTGCGAAGTTCTCGATCAGGATCTGGGTACATCCATGGGCTAGGCCGGCCTGAAGCCAGTTGATACCGCCGACGTGGGTGACGGGGAATACAAAGGCCACTCGATCGGAGGCTTGCAGATCGAGCGCGCGACTCATGCCGGTCGCGGCCGCATGGAGAGAGGCGTCGGTATGCTGGACGCCCTTGGGGTCCGCCGTCGTGCCCGAGGTATAGAAGATCCATCGGATCGGCTCGAGACTTGGATCGTCGATGACCCTGTTAGGTGGCGGAAGCTCACCGTCCTCAGATTCCGGTAGATCCCGATCGACAACCAGTGTTGTGAGTCGATCATCCTCCGCAGCGATCGCCTCGGCCATCTTGGCGAAGTCGAATCCCCGCCACTCACTCGGCGTAACCAGGAGGCTGGGTCGACATTGCTTCGTGATGAACCGGACTTCTCGTTCGCGATAGATCGGAAGGATCGGGTTCTGGATGGCGCCGAGCCGAGAGAGTGCACCGATCAGGATCAATGCTTCGATTCGCGTCGGTAGCATCCAGGACACCGTCTGCCCGGAACGCACGCCGATCCGAGCCAGGCCGCGCGCGGTTCGCAGGACTCGAGACTCGTACTCCCGGAAGCTGATCTCGCGGTCCGCACTGTCGACGGCCAGGCAATCGCTGGGCGTCCGTTGCGCTCGCGCTTCGATCAAACGCCAGAGGGATCTCGATTCGAGCATCGATCTCAGCTCGCGGGGGCACGGAATCGTCGCGCCCATTCGGGGTCTTGCATACGAGTCGTACCGTATCGTAATATCGAGGTGAACTCCATCCCAGAGGTTGGCCTCATGGACGCACGTTTCACGAAAGAGGACGAGGTCTTTCGGAGTGAGATCGCCAATTGGTTGGCCGAGAACCTCAAGGGCGAATTCGAAATCGTCAAGGGCCGCGGGGGTCCCGGCGACGAGCACGCGCTCTTCTCCGAACGACACGCCTGGGAACGGCGGATGGGCGAGCATGGCTGGGTCGGCGTCGGCTGGCCGGAAGAGGTGGGCGGGCGCGGCTGCTCGCTGACTCAACAGATGATCTTTCATGAGGAATATGCGCGCGCCCATGGACCGGGCCGAGTCGGTCATATCGGCGAAGGCTTGTTAGGCCCGACGCTGATCCATTTCGGAAGCGACGAACAGAAGAAGCGCTTTCTACCAAAAATTCTCTCCGGTGAGGAAGTCTGGTGCCAGGGTTATTCGGAGCCCGGTGCGGGTTCGGATCTCGCCAATGTCAAGACGCGCGCGGAGCTCGATGGAGACGAGTGGGTCGTGAACGGGCAGAAGGTCTGGACGTCGGGCGCCGAAACCGCCGACTGGTGCTTCGTCCTTTGTCGGAGCGATCCCGATGCAAAGCCAAAGCACCGCGGGATTTCCTATCTACTGGTGCCGATGGATCAGCCGGGCGTCGAGGTGAGGCCGATCATCCAGATGACCGGCGATTCCGAGTTCAGCGAGGTCTTCTTCAGTAATGCCAGAACGCCCGTCGAAAACAGGGTCGGACCCGCCGGCGGGGGTTGGGCGGTGGCAATGGGGACGCTCGCCTTCGAGCGGGGTGCTTCGACACTCGGCCAACAGATGCTCTTCCAGAATGAACTCGATGAGATCATTCGTATCGCCCAGGAGAACGGCAAGGCGAGCGATCCGCTTATTCGTCAGCGAATCGCGCAGGCCTGGATGGGCCTTCGAATCCAGCGGTATCACGCGCTTCGCACCCTGTCTGGCAGCACCGCGGCCGCCGACGCGCCGCCGGCCGCCAGCATTTCCAAGATCTTCTGGGCGACCTGGCATCGCGACCTCGGCAAACTTGCGATGGACGTCATGGGGCCCGAAGCGGAAATCGCTCAGGGCGAGCCCTACGACTTGACCGCCCTGCAGCGTATGTTCCTGTTCACGCGATCCGACACGATCTATGCGGGTTCGAATGAGATTCAGCGAAACATCATTTCGGAGCGCGTGCTCGGACTGCCGAGAGAACCACGTTAGGGTTAGCGGGCTGTCCTCTTCTCGTTCTCCCAATCTCTGATTCAAGTCAGCGATCGATCGAAAAGGCAATTCATGATGAAGACCGCGCCGCCCGACTACGTTCCCGCACACAATCTGCTCCGCGACAAAACCGTCCTGATCACGGCGGCTGCGGGAGCCGGCATCGGCTTCGCAACGGCGAGGCGTTGTGCGGAAGAGGGCGCCCGGCTCTTCATCAGCGATATCCACGAGAAAAGACTGGCGGAGGCGGTTCAGGAACTCGAAAAAATTTCACACCACCCGGTGGGTCAACGGCTGTGTAATGTGCGTGAGGACACGGACGTTCGGTCGCTCGTGACTGCGGCGATCGAAGACATGGACGGCATCGATATCGTGATCAATAATGCCGGACTTGGCGGAGAAGTGTCCGTCGTCGACATGACCGACGAGCAATGGTCTTCGGTTCTCGACATCACGCTGAATAGCGTCTTTCGGATGACCCGCGCCGTGCTGCCCCACATGATCGAGCGGAAGAGCGGCGTGATCGTCAATAACGCCTCCGTCCTCGGTTGGCGGGCGCAGACCGGGCAAGCACATTATGCGGCCGCAAAGGCGGGCGTGATGGCGTTTACCCGATGTAGCGCGCTCGAAGCGGCGCCCCATGGCATCCGCATCAATGCGGTGGCGCCGAGTATCGCGATCCATCCCTTCCTGAAGAAGACGACCCCTGAGGAACTCCTCGAAGAACTCGAAGCCCGGGAAGCGTTCGGCCGCGGGGCGGAACCGTGGGAAGTGGCGAATGTGATGGTCTTTCTTGCCAGCGACTACGCCTCATATATGACGGGTGAGGTCGTGTCCGTCTCGAGTCAGCGCGCCTGATTCGGGGAATGGGGTCGAGGTTCGGACAGCCCTATTTGCCCAACATCGGTAGCAACGCCGCGGCGATTCGCGCGTGCCCCATTTCGTTCGGATGGATTCCATCGTCGAAGTCATCTTCCCCGAGGAGAGTGTAGAGATCCGGCGGATAGCGCCAGTTGGGCTGTCCTTCGAGTTGGTCAATGGCTATCGATGGCCTCGCGTATTGGATCTGATTCATCGCGACCTCCGTTTGTACGAAGGGCGGATGTTCGCGACGGTCCCGCGGAGGGCTTCGATCGATTCCGATCGTGGCAACGCGTCCCGCAGTGTGTCGGTAGAGATAACGAGCGGAGCGATCGTTTCGCTTCGATGAAATGACCGTGGCGATGGTTGTGCGCTGGCCGGCCGACGCCTGAATTCCTGCGCGTTCTCGCTATGCTGGCGGCCCGAAGGAGGAATGATGTCGATTGCCGATGATGTGACGAGCCAGATGAAAGCGGCGATGAAGGCCAAGGAGGCTCTTCGTCTTTCCACGCTGCGTTCGATGCGAACGGCTTTTCTGAACGAGATGAAGAAGGATGGTTCGGATTCGGTTTCCGACGAGGTCTGCCAGACGCTGCTGCGCAAGCTCGAGAAGCAGCGAAAAGAGAGCATCGAAGCCTTCACGAAGGGCGACCGCCCAGAAATGGCGAAAAACGAGCGGGCGGAGTTGGCGGTGATTCAGGAATTTCTCCCTCAGTTGGCGGACGAAGCGCAGACGCGGGCCTGGGTCGAGGCCGCAATTGCGCAGACGGGCGCCGCGGGCGCCAAGGAAATGGGAAAGGTCATGGGTGCGCTGATGAAGGCGCACAAGACCGAGATCGACGGAACCCTCGCTCGGGGGATCGTACAAGAACTTCTGAACGGCTGAGAGCCGAAGGCGACGGAATCGAAGGGATCGCGCTCGGTATGGGTGTTCGAGATCCCGATGCAGAGGCTCGTTTCTTTCGCGAAGCTCTCGAGCTCGAAGAAGGTCGCTTTCGTTGTGGCGACTCCATCGTCTTCATCGAAGGAGACC
Organism: Deltaproteobacteria bacterium UBA4427; assembly: GCA_963854795.1. Lineage (GTDB taxonomy): Bacteria > Myxococcota_A > UBA9160 > UBA9160 > UBA4427 > UBA4427. Next base: position 8,347 of record CAWLAJ010000084.1, read on the forward strand.
CGGACGCGGTTTCGGACGTCGCCTTTCAAGGGGGTGGGTATCGCTATTTCACGATCCAGGTTTTCGATTGTCGTCGGGAGCACGCACGAATTCTCGAAGCGGGTGGCGTCGAAGGATTCGCACCGCGACAGCTCGGCAACGTTGCGGTGATTTCGATGGTGCGGGATCCCGATGGAAATTGGATCGTGATTTCCCAACGCGGCACGTTGACGGGGTCGTTGTCAGCTTCTTGAGACGCGCCATCGACACAGCGCCGACGAGTCGGGACTAAACCGGACTAGACGGGATAGAAACGGCTGATCGTTTCGATCACGCAGGCTGGGCGCTCCTGGCCTTCGATCTCGATCTTCACGGTGACTTTCGTCTGGATTCCGCCGTCTTTCGTCTCTTCAGCGCTCGTGACGGATCCTGTCGCCCGGATCTTCGAGCCCACCGGTACGGGGGAGGGGAAGCGAATTTTGTCGCAGCCATAATTCACGCCCATCGATGTCTCGCGGACTTCGAGCAGCTGTGGCAGGAAATAATTGGCCAGAGAGGCGGTCAGGTAACCGTGCGCGATCGGCGCTCCGAAGGGACCCTGCTTGGCTTTCTCGATATCGACGTGGATCCATTGATGATCGCCGGTCGCGTCCGCGAAAGTGTTGATGCGCGTTTGATCGATCTCCAGCCAATCCGTGACGCCGAGATCGGCGCCGATCGAGGTGAGGAGTTCGCTTGGACTCTTGAAGACTCGCACCGTGATTCCTTAAAGGCCGATCGCCCGCGCGACCCGCTCTCGATGATAGGCGGGGTCGCCGAGCCAGCTCTCGCTGGCTCGCGCCCGCTTGAAATGGAGATGGGCATCGTATTCCCAGGTGAATCCCACGCCGCCGTGAATTTGGATCGTGTCACTCGCGCAGCGAAAATACGCCTCCGAACACCAGGCCTTCGCCAGCGAAGCGTTCGTCGAGAGGTCATCGCTACCGTCGTCGGCGATACAGGCCGCGTAAACCAGCGCCGAGCGAGCGGTTTCGACGGCGACGAACATGTCGGCACATTTATGCTTCACGGCTTGGAAGGATCCAATCGGTCGCCCAAATTGTTCACGCTCCTTCGCGTAGGCGACGGACATTTCGAGACAGCGGGACGCACCCCCGACCTGTTCTGCCGCCAGCGCGATCGCGGCCAGGTCGAGTGTCCGACGTACTCCCGGCCAAGCGTTTCCGACATCACCCAGAACGGACTGCTTCGAAACGCGGACACCCGATAACCCGACCTCCGAGAGTCTCCTCGTCTGGTCCATGGTCGGCAGCGCCTTGGAGGAGACGCCGGATTGATCACGGGACACCATGAAGGTCGAGATTCCATCTTCCCCGACGGAGTTGGGTGCGCGAGCCACGATCAAGAGTCGCTCCGCCGAGTGTCCGTCGACGACTCCATATTTTCGGCCCTCGAGAATGAACTCGTCGCCCGATGGGGTCGCGGTCGTTTCAATGTCCGCGGCGTCCCAGCCTCCATTGGATTCCGTGAAGGCCAGCGTGGCGGTCTGCGACCCGTCGGCGAGCGGTGGCAGGAACTCGGATTTCTGCGCGTCGTCCGCGATCTCGAGAATCCCGTTGGCTGCGAGCGCGACTGTCGAGAAGAAAGGGGCGCATAGCAAGGTCTCGCCCATGGTTTCGAGCAGGATGGCGAGATCGACCTGACTCAATCCGAGACCGCCGTGAGCTTCGGGGATATGCAGCGAGGTCCATCCCAGCTCGACGGCAATCTGTCGCCAGGTTTCTTTGTCGTAGCCGGTCTCGCTCTGCATTGCCGCGCGGATTTGTTCGGGACCCGAGTACTCCTTTAGGAACGCGCGCGCGCTCTCGGCCAGCGCCGTCTGCTCTTCACTGAAGCGAAAATCCATCCGTCAGCTTCCGTAGACTTTCTGCGAGGCGGGTACTTCGGCGATCAGTTCGCTGATCTTGGCGCCGATCTCGTCCGGCGCCCACTTCGCGCCGCGATCGAAGGTCGGCCCATCGCGCCAGCCGTCGGAGACGCCGATCAGGCCGCCCTTGACTTCGAAGACTCGACCTGTGACCTCGCGCGAGAGGGGGCTTCCCAGCCAGACGACGAGGGGCGAGACATTCGCCGGATCATTCTCGTCGAAAATTCCCTCCTCCGGCTTCTTCATGTCACTGAAAATCGCTTCGGTCATGCGCGTTCGTGCGGCGGGCGCGATGGCGTTCGAGGTCACCCCATAGCGGCCGAGTTCGGCAGACTGAACCAGGGTGAGCGCGGCGATGCCGGCCTTGGCGGCGGAGTAGGTCGCCTGTCCAACGCTGCCCTGGAGGCCGGCCCCTGAACTCGTGTTGATGATGCGTGCGTCGACGGCCTCGCCCGACTTGGATTGCGCCCGCCAGTACTCACACGCGTGTTTGCTCACGCAGAAATGGCCCTTCAGATGAACGTCGATGACGGCGTCCCATTCCTCTTCCGACGTGGAGACGAACATGCGATCACGCAAGAAACCGGCGTTGTTGACGACGACGTCGAGGCGACCGAAGTGGTCGATTGCCTCTTCGACCATGCGCGCTCCGGCCGAAAAGTCGGAAACGCTCTCGGTATTCGCGAGCGCCTCGCCGCCGAGCGCCTTGATCTCTTTCACGACCGCCTGGGCCGGCCCGCGGCCACCGCCCTCGCCATGATTCGAGACTCCGAGATCGTTGACGAGAACCCGTGCACCTTCGGCGGCGAAAGCGAGGGCGTGTTCACGGCCGAGGCCGCCGCCGGCGCCCGTGACGATCACGACGCGTCCTTCACAGATCCCGCTCATCGCGTCCGCCCTGTGTCGCTTAATCGAAGGACGTCGGTCCGTTGAATTCTTGCGGTCATGGAACTAGAGCCGTTCCAGGATCGTGACATTTGCCTGACCTCCGCCCTCGCACATCGTCTGCATGCCATAGCGGGCGCCGACGCGTTCCATTTCGTTCAGCAGGGTCGTCATCAGCCGTGCGCCGGTCGCCCCGATCGGATGCCCGAGCGCCATCGCCCCGCCGTTCACGTTCACCTTTTCGAGGTCCCAATCGAGTTCCTTCTGCCAGGCCAGGACGACGGGTGCGAAAGCCTCGTTGATCTCGACCAGATCGATTTCTTCCTTGCTCATCCCGGCCTTGGCCAGCGCGTGTTGAGTCGCGGGAATGGGCGCGCTCAGCATGAAGATCGGGTCGTCGGCGCGAACGGAAATATGATGGACGCGCGCACGTGGCTTGAAGCCGTGGTCCTTCACCGCCTGCTCGGAAGCCACCAGGATGGCGGCGGCTCCATCGGAGATCTGGCTAGCAAGCGCGGCCGTGAGCCGACCGCCTTCGATCAACGGATTCAGACTCTGCAGCTTTTCACGGGTCGATTGGCGCATCCCTTCGTCGTGTTCGATTCCCGCGATCGGAAGAATCTCGTGCTTGAAACGACCTTCCTCCGTTGCACGAATCGCCCGCGCATGACTCTCGAGCGCCAGCGTCTCCATGTCGTCCCGCGAGATATCCCATTTTTCGGCGATCATCTCGGCGCCCCGGAACTGGGATACCTCCTGCGTCCCGTAACGCTCGACCCATCCCGTCGAGCCGGAAAAGGGATCTTCGAAGCCGAGGCTCTCGGCGCAAGTCATCGCGGACGAGATCGGAATCTGGCTCATGTTCTGAACGCCGCCGGCCACGATCAGGTCGCTGGTTCCACTCATCACGGCCTGCGCCGCGAAATGCACCGATTGTTGTGAGGAACCGCATTGTCGATCGATCGTGACGCCGGGCACGTGGTCGGGAAGTCCCGCGGCCAGCCAGCAGGTCCGCGCGATGTCGCCGGCCTGAGATCCGATCGTGTCGCAGCAGCCGAAGATCACGTCTTCGACCGCGCCCGGATCGAAATCATTGCGCTCGGTCAAGCCCTTGATGACGTGGGCGCCGAGATCGGCCGAGTGAACGCCCGCGAGACCGCCGCCGCGTTTTCCGACCGGTGTGCGAACCGCGTCGATGAGATATGCCTCTGCCATGCTGATTCCTCCGCAGCAGCGTAGGGCTGCTTGATTCGTGTCCAGACCACCAATCCGATTCGCCGTTGCGAAGGGGTGGCTTGGCTCCGTGTGGGTCGCCTACTCGTATTTCGCGTCACGCTTTTCGAGGAAGGCGTCACGGGCTTCTTGTGAGTCCTTCGTGGTATAGAGTTCGAGCGTGAAGCCCTGCTCGTAGCGATAGCTCTTCTTGACGTCGAGCGTCTCGATTCCGTTCAGCGCGAACTTGCCGAGCCGAAGGGCCCTGGGACTCTTCGTCGCGATCGCGCGGGCAATCTTCATGACTTCGTCGCGCAGCCGGTCCTTCGGAACGACCGATTCGCAGCCGCCGAGACGATGAAGTTCCTGTGCGCTGATGGCTTCGCAGGTATAGAGCATGCGTCGGGCCTTCTGGACGCCGACCATGCGCATGAGATGGGTTGCCGCACCGAGCGCGCCGCGATCGATCTCGGGCAAGGAGAAGGTCGCATCCTCGGAGGCGATGATGAAATCCGATGAGCCCGCAATTCCAATGCCGCCGCCGATGCAATAGCCATGGACGGCGGAGATCGTGGGCACGGGGCAGTCGTAGACCGCGGCGAAGCTGTCGTAGCACCCGCGATTGAGATCGACGATCAAGTCCCCGTTCTCCGCGAGCTCCTTCACGTCGACGCCGGCTTGGAAGCCTCGACCCTCGGATCGGATGACGACGCAATTCACCTCGTCGCGAAGCCCCACGGCCTGCACTTTTTCGGCGAACTCGCGCCAGCCTGCATTGTCGAGCGCGTTGACGGGTGGGGCGTCGATGATGACCTCTCCCACTCCGTCTGATATTTCGACGTTGATCGCCATGGTTGGCTCCCGGGCCGCGAAGACTTGCGGCGATTGTTTTCTACGTTCTTTCCGAACTCAATTTCTTGAGAGTCTGGTTTGCTTCATCGACGATGCGGTCGATCAATTCACGACAACTGGGGCGATCCTCGAGCACACCCGCGACGGTGCCGCTCGGAAGATAGCCTCGAACGGGGTCGCCTTCGCTCATGGCAATCCTCGCCAGAATCGGGGCGTTGGCCGCCAGGATCATCTGCGCGTTGCTCAGCTTCTCGTTCCTTCGCATGGCCAGCGCGCTGCGCAACAATTCGGCAACCGTGGCCCCGGTTTCGCGCCGTAGCTCGAGGGCGTTCTGCAGCGCCATGGCCAGTCGGCGGATCGGTCCGGCCCGGTCGAGCGCTTTCGAGAGTTCGTTTTCGATGATTCGCTGGGGCATGCCGTCGAGCGAGCGACTGACCACGACGTCGCCCATCTGGGCCTCCAGGTAGCGGCGGAGGGTCGAATCTGGAACCGGGCTCTCCTGTGTCATCAGGAAGCGCGTACCCATGGCGACGCCCTCGGCGCCGAAGGCAAGCGCTGCGACCAATCCGCGTCCGTCTCGAAAGCCGCCGGCTGCCACGATGGGTACGTCGACGGCATCTGCGGCGGCTCCAGCGAGGAGTGAGGTCGGGATGGTGCCCGTATGGCCGCCGCCCTCGCTGCCTTGGACGATGATGATATCGGCGCCGAGTTTTTCCGCCTTGATCGCGTGTTGGACGGCGCCACAAGTCGGCACGCAGACGACGCCGTCGTCCTTGAGTCGTCGGATCAGATCTGCGTTCGGTGCACGGTTATAGCCCGCGGCGCGCACATTCTGGCGGAGGATCGATTCGGAAATGACGTCGGCACCGGGCGCATCCATCAAGAAATTCACGCCAAAGGGTCGTTCGGTGAGACGTTTCACCTCGAGAATGCTGGCTTCGACGTCCCTTGGCGGGATCGTCGCGGCGGCCAGGAAGCCGAAGGCGCCAGCATTGCATGTAGCGGCGACGAGTTCAGGCGTGGCCACCCAGCCCATGCCTGTCTGCAAGATCGGATAGCGGCAGCCGAGGAGTTCGGTGACCCGGGTCTGAAGGGCGCTCTCGCCGGGCATCAGGAGAATCGAATCTTGGCGAGCAGGGCGGTTGGCAACTGGACTTCTCGCTAGTGTAATTTGAAGAGTTCGAAATCAATTCGCTGGTGGCTGTTGGTACGGTGCTAGTTCGCGACTTCGCGGCCGAGCATACATTCCGGGTCGATCTGCTCGCGAATCAAGCGGAGTTCTTCCGCGCTGGGCAGACGCGTCTCGGGGATGTTGCTTTC
>CAWLAJ010000085.1:0-14485 GCA_963854795.1 Deltaproteobacteria bacterium UBA4427
AAACGAATGCGAAGCCCATGGCGCCGGTGTGGTGTGGATCCTCGGAGTAGGTCTCCTGCGAGCGACCCCAGCCGGGATGACGCAGAAGATTGATCGTCGGCGCGAGCAGCACATTGCCGCCCCTCGCTGCCACCTCGAGTCCGATGGCCAGGCCGACACGGCGTTCGAGATCGACGTCGAAGCTGGCCGCTCGGGCGATCGCGACCGGAAACGCGGTCGCCGTACCCGCGCGCGCACCACGCGGGCCATCCACCATCTTCCAGCGAGCCAATCCGAGCGACTCGTCACCGCCGGCATGGAAAAGCCCGTCGATGGGCCTCGGCTGAAGACCGCGGATTTCGTTTCGCTTCTGGGCGGCCGTCATCTTGGCCAACAAGGCATCGGTTTCGCGCTCGACTTTTTCATGGTCGATTCCGAGCGCGAAGTTACCGGCGGCGATCGCCTCTTCGTCGAAGGCCTGCTGGGTCGTCGGCTCTTCAGAACTCATCTTCTCTCCTCATGCTTCTCTCTTTCGAGTCTCTTTCGGCTCTCTTTCGGTGTCGGGCCTTCGCCACCGGGTCGCGCCAGGCGCGGATTCCGGCGATCTGCGAGTCAATCAGGGTAGCCAGAACTGGCGGCGATACGGCATCGTCTCTTCCCAAGATGGGAATCGTTCCGCGGTCCGCGAATCGGGACCGCTTTGCCCGAGTGGACCCCCCGTATCCGAGGATGAGACAATCCATGAAGCTCTACCAGACCTACCGGTCGCCCTTTCCGACCCGCGTGCGTCTCATGCTCTACACAAAGGGAATCGACGCGGAGATCGTGACGCCTCACGGATTTCACGGGGACGCGGTCCCCAAAACGAAACGATATTGGGAGGCGATCGCTTCGGACCCGATCGCCTGATCAAGGAGACCCGCGAAGCACTGCTGGCATCGATGGGTCGGGGCTGATCGGCAACCGATCATCACGATTCGGAGGCGATCGCTCAGCCTCAGGCCATTCGCGCTTGCCATGCTTCCGTCATCGGATCGCGCACGCGACCACAATGCTCGTCCCCGGGGAGAACGAAAATTGCGCCGAACCCGAAAATCACGACGCCACATCGTCCTCTACTCGGGCGGGCAGGAGCGCCGCAATGCGCTGATCCACGAGAGTCTGCTGACCCTGGCGTTGCGTCGCTCTGGAAAACAAACCGGGACCGAGATCCGCATGACCTACGTCGCCTTCACGCAAGACGGGGCGGCCCATTTCTATCGGCGCTTCGTGCGACGCTACCAGGCGTTTGGCGGGACGGACTTCCATTGTCTCGCCGCCGACGACCCGACCCTGACTCACGTTGGCCCGGTTCGCGCCCGAGCCGCGAAGATTCTCCTGTCCAGCGATATCGTCTATCTCTCGGGAGGAAATACTTTTCACTACCTGAAGCACCTTCGACGCTCGGGACTCCTGCGCGTTCTGCACCGGTTCGCCGATCGAGGCGGCGTACTGGCCGGTCTCTCCGCCGGCGCCATTCTGGCGACACCCCATATCGGTCTGGCCGCCTACCCGCCCTTCGATCGCGACGAAAACGAAGTGGATCTGCCAGAGTCACGCTGGGGCGCCCTGGGCCTCGTCGATTTCGAGTTCTTTCCACACTTCCGAACTTCTCGGAAGATCCGAGACGCCCTGCTCGCCTACTCGGAGCGCTCTCGATACCCGCTCTACGCCTGTCGCGACGGCAGTGGAATCGTGGTCGAAGGCGATCGCTTTACGGCACACGGCGACATCTGGCTCTTCGACCGGGGACAGGAGCGGAAAATTGCCGGCTAGGTGCCTGCTGCCGTCCGCGCCCGTGCGATTTTCGCTCTGCCCACGGCCTGCCAGGCGGCTAAGCTCCCAACTCGCAATTCACAGAACGGCGACCCGGTCCGGTCCCCAGAGACTTCGAAAAGGCCGGGCGTCGATTCCAGCGGACATCTCATCTGATTGATCCGCATCGAAACCAGGAGATCCACCCATGCGTGAAGCTGTCATCGTCTCAACCGCCCGAACCGGATTGGCCAAATCCCATCGCGGCGGATTCAACAACACGGGCGGCGTCGCCATGGCCGGCCACGCCATCCAGCATTCCATCGAACGTGCCGGAATCGACCCGGCCGAAGTCGAAGAAGTCGTGCTCGGCTGTGGCACGCCACAGGGAACCACCGGAAACAACATCGGCCGCCTGGCGGCGATGAAGGCCGGTTGCCCGGTCGAAACGACCGGCGTCACCGTCAGTCGACATTGTTCCTCCGGTCTGAACGCGATCGCCACCGCGGCCGGCCGCATCATCGTCGACGGATGTCCAATCGTCGTCGGAGCCGGCGTTGAATCGATCACGCATAGCATGACGGGATCGGGCTTCACGCTTCAGGTGGACAAACCGCTCGCCGAGCAATATCCGGGGCTCTGGATGCCGATGATCGAAACGGCCGACATCGTCGCCGAGCGTTACAACATCACCCGCGAATACCAGGACGAATATTCCCTCGAGAGCCAGAAACGAACGGCGTCCGCGCAGGATGGCGGTCTCTACGATCACGAGATCGTCCCGATGGATGTGCGCATGATCGTCAAGGACAAGGAGAGCGGTGAAACTTCCGAAGTGGACTACACGGTCACCAAGGACGAATGCAATCGACCGACAACGACACTCGAAGGGCTCTCGGGACTCAAGCCGATTCGCGGCGAGAAGCAGTTCATCACGGCGGGAAACGCCTCCCAGCTCTCGGATGGTGCGGCTTCGGTCGTGATGATGGAGGCCGGCGAGGCGAAGAGTCGCGGGATCGAGCCACTCGGCGCCTTTCGCGGTTTCGCGGTCGCCGGCTGCCAGCCGGACGAGATGGGGATCGGACCGATCTACGCCGTACCGCGACTACTCGAGCGTGCTGGGCTGAAAGTCGATGACATCGACCTCTGGGAACTGAACGAGGCCTTCGCCAGCCAATGTCTCTATTCGCGCGACACCCTCGGTATCGACCCGGAGAAGTACAACGTCAATGGCGGTTCGATCTCGGTCGGACATCCCTTCGGCATGACGGGCGCACGCTGCGTCGGACACATCCTGCTCGAAGGCAAGCGCCGCAAGGCGAAATGGGGCGTCGTCACGATGTGTATCGGTGGCGGTCAGGGCGCGGCCGGTCTCTTCGAGATCTTCTAGCCGCGATCAGCCAGTACGGGCCGCTCGCGCCGAAATTTCGGTGCGAGCGGCTATTTTTTTTTCGCCTTCTTGGTCCCCGACAGCTTCGCGCCTTTCACGGAGTCATTTCGTGCGCTGCGCTTCGACTCGCGGGCACGACGCAAGATCTCCTGTGCGTCGAGGTGATCGTCGCCGGCGCGCGCCAGGTATTCGTCGTAGCTACCGTAGAAATCCTGAACACCATCCGGGGTGATCTCTACGATTCGAGTCGCTAGTTCGTTCACGAACCAGCGGTCATGCGAAACGAAGATCAACGTCCCTTCGTAGCGCTTGATCGCATCGACGAGAGCATCGATCGCCTCCAGGTCGAGATGATTCGTCGGCTCGTCGAAGATCAGCACATTCGGCTTTTCCACCGCTTGCCGCGCGAACATCAGGCGAGCCGCTTCGCCACCCGACAGCGTCGAGAGCTTCTTCTTGCTGTCGTCGCCGGAGAAGAGCACCGCAGCGAGCTGTCCCTTCACGAATCCGATGCCCTGGGCGGGACAGAAATTCCCGAGCCAGTCATCGAGACTCTGACGCCCGGCCCCGACCTGCTCCTTGTGATCCTGGGCGACGTAACCCGGGTGGGTCTCATATCCCCATTCGACGCTGCCTTCGTCGGCAGGCGTCTCACCCATCATCACTTTGAGAAGCGTCGACTTTCCGATGCCGTTGGGGCCGATGATCGCCACGCGTTCGCCGCGCTGAATCGTGAGATCGATGCCATCGAGAACGATGTTGTCGCCGTAGATCTTGCTGATGCCCTTGAACTCGACGACCTGCTTGCCACTCGGACGCCTTTGATCGAAACGAAACTTTGGATAGCGACGAGAGCTTTCGGGCAGCGGCTCGATCTCGATGCGATCGATCGCCTTGAGTTTGCTCTGGGCTTGACGGGCTTTGGATGCCTTGGCGCGAAACCGTTCGACGAAGGCTTTGTGGCCCGCGATCTCCGCCTCACGCTTCTCGATCTCGGCTTCGCGGCGCTCTCGCTCCTCACGCTTGGCGCGCACGAAGCGTGCGTAGTTTCCCGGGTAGGCCTTGATCGTCTCGTAGTCGACGTCGACGATTGTCGTCGCGACGGTGTCCAGGAACCGGTGATCATGCGAAATCAGCAGCGCGGCGCCGCGAAAGCCGTCGAGAAATTGTTCGAGCCAGCGGATCGACAAGATGTCGAGGTGGTTCGTCGGCTCATCGAGAAGCAGTGCATCCGGCTCCGATGCGAGAACCTGCGCGAGCAAAACGCGGAGTTTGAAGCCGCCGGAGAGAGTGGACAGAGGCTGTTCGTGCACCGCCGTTGCGATTCCGAGTCCTTCGAGGATCTCGCCGGCGCGCGCCTCGAGACCATATCCGTCACCCTGGATGATGACCTCCTCGAGTTCGGCATAACGATCCCCATCGAAGTAGTCCTCGGCCGCCGCGAGAATCTTTTCCTTCTCGGCCATCGCCTTCCAGAGTGCGGCATTGCCCATCATGACGACGTCCAGGATTCGCACGTCCTCATATTCGAAATGATCTTGTTTGAGAACTCCGAGGACCGCGCGCTTGGGAATCGAAAGTTCTCCACCGCTGGCGCTTTCGTCTCCACAGAGAATCTTGAGCAGCGTCGTTTTCCCACAGCCGTTCGCGCCCACGATTCCGTAGCGCTCGCCGCGATTGAACTGAAGCGAGACGCCTTCGAAGAGCGTTTGCTCACCGTAATATTTCGACAAATTCGACAGGGAAATCATGGATTGGACCAGGGGCTCCGGACGCGATGGGCGCCTACCTTAGCGGAGACGGCCCGGGCCCGCGCGCGTTGCACAGGACCTGATCCCCGACCGAGCTAGGATTCTCACCATGCGCATCTATGGATCGAAAGTCTCCTACTTCACGGGCAAACTCGAGTCCTACCTTCGGTACAAGGGCATCGAACATGAGCTCCTCGGCCTGCCGAAACATGAAAGAGAGATCAAGGCCCAGCTCGGCAGCACGCAAATGCCTGCCGTCCAGCTCGACGATGGGCGCTGGATGTCGGATACGACGCCGATTCTCCTCTATCTGGAGGAGCAGCACCCGGATCGGTCGATCCTGCCCGGCGACCCTGTCCTGCTCTTCGTCGCGTTCTTGATCGAAGACTACGCGGACGAGTGGCTGTGGCGGCCCGCCATGCACTACCGCTGGACCTATCGCCATGATCGCGAACTCCTGTCCAGCAAGATCACCGACGAATTGCTCGGCCATATCCCGCTGCCTCGTTTCTTGAAACGCCGAATGGTCGCTCTGCGCCAGCGGACGGGATTCGTCATCGGCGACGGCGTTTCGAAGTCGACCCAGGCCCACGTCGAGCAGGGATATTTCCGCGCGCTCGAGAATATGAGTCGCATGCTCGAGCACCGACCCTACCTCCTGGGACGATCGCCTTCGATCGCCGATTTCGGACTGATGGGGCCGATGCTCCGGCATTTCGGTCAGGATCCGACGCCGGCCGAGCTGATGCGCGAGCGGGCGCCGCGTGTCTACGAATGGGTGGCCCGGCTCTGGAACGAGACCGGTGGCGGCCCGGACGCCGCGGCCGAGCGCCGCTGGGTCGAGGCGGTTCCCGAGGACACACTGCCCATGGTCCGGGAAATCTGCGAGACCCATCTTCGACAGCTGAGCTTGAACGTCGATGCGTTCTCGGCGGGGCAGACTCGATTCGAGGGCGTGATCCAGGGCTGTGCCTATCGGAGTTTGCCGGTTTCACGCTACCGGGTCTGGTGTCTCGAACGGCTTCGCGAGCGCTACGAGGCTCTCGGCGACGAGCACCGCGGCCGGGTGAAATCGCTGCTCCCCTTCCCGGAGGCGGAAATTCTCTGGAACGAGAAGCTCACGCTGCTTTCGGGCTACGACGAGAAACGCGAAGCCCCCTTCAATCGAGCCATCAACGTCTATGGCAAGGGATACCCCCGATGAGGAACCCGGCCTTCCTATTGCTTCTTCTCGTGACCGTCGGCGGATGCGCCGAGCGCGGAATGGCCCCGCCGCGCATTGAATCGCTCCACGAGGGCGACGCGATTCGTCGTCACGAGGGAATCAACGTTGCGACAGCCAATCTCTGGGGCGTATCCGTTCTCGGCATGGACTGGGCCGACGAAATCGACGCACGCTTCGCAGAACTGGCTGCTCGACTCGGTCGCAATGTCCCGGAGCTCGATGTCGTCCTGATCCAGGAAGCCTGGAAGGATGGCGCACGACGGCGGCTGCTCACAGACGAGGGTGTCATCCGGAACTTTCCACACCGCGTCGATGCCCTCGAAGCGCCCGGCGGCTCCGGGCTGGTCATCCTTTCCCGATTTCCGATCGTGCGGGCCAAGTTCCATCGGTTCCGCGCGCAGGGTCGATGCTTCAAGTTCTGGGAGGGCGATTGCCTGTCTGGAAAAGGCGTCTTGGCCGTTCAGGCACGGATCGGAGAAGAGCTCTATTGGATCGCAAGCACGCATCTCATCGCGTGTTACGCGAACGATGAAGCGTCCGAAACGAATTGCGATCAACAAGATCCAAACGGCGATGTTCGCTTTAGCCAGGTCGTCGAGACTCGCGAGTTCATGGAGCAGCTGACCGGCGCCGAACCCGCCTTGATAGGGGGCGATTTCAATCTGACTCGTTCCTCTCGCTACTACCCCGCGATGACGAGTCGACGGATTCCCGCGGATCCACCCGGAGCATCCCCGTCCGATTTGTCCACGCACGGAAATCGAGGCTGGTCGGAAAGAGGTGAACTCAATGTCAGTGCAGGACGCATTGACTATATCTGGACGCGGCGGGGACAATCGGTCCAGTGGCACGCAAGGGGCGACGCGCGACTCATTTTCACCGACCCGGTCGAACTCGACGAGGATCGCGCGATTCCGATTTCGGATCACCCGATCCTGGCCGTCTCCTATTGTCTGACTCATTCCCAGGGCGAATCCGGACCGGCTTCTTGCGGATCACCTCGACCCTGAGCGAAAATCGAGTCATGTCGTCGATCGATCTTCGAACGCGCAGGCGAATCGGGTTCTTTTGAAAGATTGCTTCCGATGCCAATACGTCTCTCCACCCTTTGGATGCAACTGCACATCCATGGTGGAGCAAGTCCGATGCCAATCGGGCCCCTCGCGGCTTCCGCGAAGAGCCACGACAAGGAGTTTTTCGCCTATCGGGATTTTAATCTGAAAGCCTTGGATTTCAGACCGCGCCCTGACTCTGGAGTTCGAAATATCGGCGATAGGCGCCGTTCATACGAGACACGAGTTCATCGTGGCTGCCGCGCTCGATGATCCTCCCGTCGTCGACGAAAAGAATCTGACTCGCGTTTCGTATGGTCGAGAGCCGATGCGCGATGACCAGGACCAACTTCTCCTGGCCAACTTCTTCGATCGTCCGCGCTAGATCTCGCTCCGTCTTCGAATCGAGCGCCGAGGTTGGCTCATCGAGAATCAACACACTCGACGGACGGATCAGCGCACGAGCAATCGAGAGGCGCTGTTTCTGACCCACTGACAATTTGCTTCCAGAACGACCCAGCGGTGTGTCATAGCGCTGCGGCAAAGCCTCGATGAACTCCGAGGCGCCCGAAAGCGCTGTAGCCGCTTCCATTTCAGCTTCGGTTGCATCCGGGGCTCCGAGGCGAAGGTTGTCGGCGATCGAGTCGTCGAAGAGCGCGGTCTCCTGGAAGACGAACGCGATCTGACGCCTTAGCGATTCGTTGGTGAATCGCGAGAGCGGAACGTCGTCGAGCAAGACCTCTCCACTCGATGGCGTCAGATAACCGCAGAGTAGATGCGCAAGCGTCGTTTTGCCGGCACCCGCCGGGCCCACCAGGGCCGTGACCTCTCCGACCCTCGCCTCGAGATCCACGCGGTCGACGGCCAGTGTCCCGTCGGCGAAAGCGAAGGAGACATTCTGCAAGCGAATGGATTTTCGAATCTCATCGGTGTCCGTGGCGTCGTCCGCATCGGTCTCCCCTGGGAGATCCATCAGGAAGAACACGCGCTGAAGTCCCGCCGTCGTGCTCTGTACGCGAAACCAGAGCGCACCGATTTCGATCGCCGAGGCAAAGATGATTCCGTAATAACTCAGCAGGAGTAGAAAATCTCCGCGACTGATCGAACCCTCGATGACCAGATCGATCGCATAGAGAAATGCGTATCCATAGAGCGCAAGAGCCGGAATCATCGCGGCAAATACCGCGAAGATGACGGCCCGCACGACACTTCGGTATTCACTGAACGAATCCCAGCTGTCCTTGTCGAAACGCTTCGCTTCGCGCGCTTGACCGCCGAGGCTCTGAACGGCAAGTACGTTCGAGAGTCCCTCTTCGACGGTCGAAGTCGACTCCGCTCCCGCGGACCGACTCGCGATCGACCGTCGGCGCATCGCCGCGGCGAAAGGCGTCGTCGCAATGAACGAAAGGGGCAGCATCGACAGTGCCGACCAGACGAGTACGGGGTGCTCCCCGAAAACAGCCTGGATCACGGCGGAGGTCACGAAAATCATCGCGACGGCCAGGATGGGGGTGAGCAGGATTCGGTAGACACCGTTCGTGATCGATGGGGTGTCGTACATCACTCTGTAGACGGCATCCCCAATTCGTTCGTCATCGAAAGACACCATCGGGAGCGCTTGAATTCGTTCGAACAGACGCGACCGGTAATGATGATTCAGATCTTGGGTCAGCCGAAGCGTCCAACGAAAGTCGAAGAGTCCAAGTATTCCTCCGGCCATACTAAACCCTGCGTTCGCTTCATTCTCGGTTCGCGTCGCCGTGTCATGGCCACTCGACAGGTAGGCTTCGGCCTGATCATTCTCGCGTCCCGACGTTCCGATCGCGCCAACCAGAACCATCAAAATCGCCTGAATCCCCACACACCAGAAAACCACTTCGACCGGAGTCGCGCCGTAGAGATGGGCCACCAGAGGCTCGATGAAAAAGGGCAGCGGGGTCAAGGAATCTCCGAACGGAATCCCCTCGATCGCCTGGTCGACGAGGATCTTGGCCGGCCACGGAATCAGCACCATGGGAGCCAGGCTCACAAACCCGATCAACAACTTTCCGATGAAGCGCCAGCGAAAGGGCTCGACATAACGAAGCGCTCGAGCCAGGAGTGCGATCGATTCCCGAGTCTCGATCTCTTTCGGCGTCGTCCCACTCACGCGCTGACCGCCCTGGCCGGCGCAGTGTACTCGGCCAAAACGAGGTCACGGTAGATTCCACCGCCTTCCATGAGCTCTTCGTGTGAGCCCGATTCGGCCACCGTTCCCGCTTCGATAACGACGATCGAGTCGGCGCGACGAATCGTCGCGAGTCGATGCGTGACTTGTAGAATCGTTCGCTCTCGTCCCCAGACGGCCAGGTTGTTCAGTAGCGCGAGTTCCGTCTCCGCATCCAGCGACGCCGTCGGCTCGTCGAGAATCAGAATGTCTGCCCCTTTGAGAACGGCCCTCGCGATCGACAATCGTTGGCGTTGGCCCGAGGAGAGCTTCGCACCGCGTTCACCTAGAAGCGTGTCATAGCCCTCGGGCAACCCGACGATGAACTCATCTGCACAGGCGACCCGTGCAGCGGCAGTGACTTCTTCATCGCTCGCCTCTGGAACGGCATAACGAATGTTCTCCCGGACGGTCTGCGCAAAGAGCACGTTCTCTTGCAAGGCGATCGAGACGCGAGACCGTAGGCTGTCGACGGTCACTTTTCGAAGATCGACGCCATCGATCTCGACGCTGCCCGAGTCGGGATCGAAAAGACGAAGCAGAAGCGCGACCAGCGTGCTCTTGCCCGAGCCCGTCGGTCCCACGATCGCGGTGACCGTTCCGACGCCGGCTTCGAATGCGATGTTTTCCAGAACGGGGCGGTCGGAACGATAACGAAAGGCGACATCGCGAAACGTCAGACCGCGCTGGACGGGTGCCAATTCGATCGCGTCGGGTGCATCGACGACCTCGGGCTCGAGATCGAGAAGCTCGAATACGCGCTCGAGTCCGATCGCGATGTCTTGTGTACGGCCCCAGGTCCGGAAAAGGAGCCGAACCTGATCCGTCCCGTTGCCGAACAAGAATTTGAATGCACTGTAGAGGCCGAGATTCCAGACCTGCATGCCAGCCACAGCCAGGCTCGTTCCAGCGAGCAGCGCCAGTTGGCGCTGTGTATCGATCGTCGCCATCGCCGTTGCGATCAAGAACGCCGAACCAACGATCCAGAAGGTGAAGACGCCAAAGCTCGCCAACATCGCACGGGCGGAGTAGGCCGTGGCAAAAGCTTTCTTGGAGTCCTCTTCGAAGCGGACTTGCTCCCGGCGCTCGGCTCCATAGGCCTTGATGACCTTGATGCCGACCAGGGTCTCCTGGATATGAGCGGTCAGCCCCGCGTTGGCTTCTCGCGCCGAACGAAAGCCAATGCGCAGACGTCGAGAGTAGTAGGCGCCAAGAAGAACTGCGGGTGGCCAGGTGCAGAGGAGAAGGAGAGCGAGTATCGGATCAAAGGCGACCAGGATCATCACCAGGAAGATGAACCGGAAAATCGCAAAGATGGGCGTCAGAAAGAGAACGTCGATCAGCTGCGTCACCATCGCGCTGTCTTGAAAGACGCGATACATCGCGTCACCGACCCGATTCTCTGCGTGGAAGCGAAGGGACAACGACTGAAGGCGTTCGAGCAGATCGACGCGCAGGTGTTGATTGACCCGCTGCAGAATCCAGACCTGGTAATACCAGAGCAGAATTCCGGCCGGGATCGCGAAGCCAAAAATGAACCCTGCGACCCACATCGCCTGCCGCGCGATATTGCGTCGAACCTCCACCGACAAGGCGTCGACGTCTACCGAGATCGCCGTGTCGAGTCCGAGGCTTGCAGCAGTCGCCACCGTGAGTGGATCACCCACGAGAGCACGTGTCCAGAAGAGATCGAAGAGGACAACGACGGCGACGAGCACAATGGCGCCGATCAGGGCGTACGCCGTCGCCAGAGCGGCGACGTGCCAGCGAACAGGACGCAGCATACCGATGCAGCGCCACAGCAAACTGATGACCAATCGAAAGCCGAGGCGGTCGCCCCGCTCACCGGTACCCAGCCGAGCGTATTCCGGTTTCTTCGGCCCGGATCGCACCTCGGCCTGGATCGAACTCATGCAGGATTCCCGTTATTAGTCGAATCTTCGGTTCGCACGATTGCGTTGCCAAAGCACTATTCTAAGCGATGTGATTCGACATTTCGCCCGACTCTTGATGCTCATTTTGGCCCTGATCGCCCTTGCAGTCGTCGGCTATTGGCAGTACGCCGAGCGAATCGCCAATCCGCGGGTCGTGCGTGAGTTGATCGAGGAATCCGACGGCGAGCGCGCGCGGCGAGTGATGCTGCTCGACCTGCCCAGTGGCAGGCAGATTCCGGTCAACTATATCCGCGAGAGCAACATCGTCTACGCCGCCGCAGACGGCGGCTGGTGGTCCGAACTGACCGAAGACGAACATCGCGTCACCGTGTTGATTCGCGGAGAAGGTCATACTGGTTTGGCGAGGGCGATTCTCGATGATCCAGAACGGACCGCCGACGTGTTCACTCGACTTCGACCCAATGCCGTCGAGGGCTTCGGAACACTGATCGTGATCCGGCTCGAGTAGATCGCGCGCCTGCGCGTCCGCTCGCGCAGAAATCATTCCGCAGCGCTTGCCGTTCGCTCATCCAGAATCACGCGGATCCTCGAGTGCTCGACTTCGTCCAGCGAAAAGCGACGAAGCAGAAACGCACCAATCAAATAACACGAGAGCGGAAGGAGAGAATAGAGAGAGATGATCGCCAGCTTTACACCCTCGCTCTGTTCAGCGTTGGGAATGAAGCCGGCGACTTCAAGGACCCACAATGTCGAGATCATCATGAAGCCGGTGGCCGATTTGTAGACGAAATTCCATGCGGCAAAGTAGGCGCCCTCTTTCCGCTGTCCGGTCTTGTATTCGTCATAGTCGATGACATCGGCTTGGATCGATGGACCGACGATGGCACCGCAGCCGGCGGCCGTCCCTCCGAGCGCGGCCAGGACAGCGAACAGAATGATGCGCCCTTCACTCAAGAAGAACATCCCGCCGAAGGCGCATGCGGTGAGTAGCATCGAAGCAATCCAGAGCCGTTTCTTTCCAAAGCGCCTCGACAGTGGCAGCCACAACCCCACGAAACAGACAGACGCTACCATATAGGACAGAATGAAGAGCGCCGTGAGATCCGGTCGCATGACCACGTAGGTGGCCACGTAGTAGGTCAAGACCGTAATCGCCGCGCCGCCCAGACTCTCGATCGAGTAGATGATCAGCAGTAGTCGCGCGTGGCGATTGCTCAGCACATCTCGAAGAGAATGAAGAGGGTTCGTCGCACCACGACCCTGGAACTCTGATCGCTCGCGAATCGTGATCGCCGTGATCAGGAGCAGAACGACCGTCACTGCGGCAACGACGAAGCTCGATTGGCGGGCCAGCGTCCTCGCATCGTCCGAATTGATCAGCATTTGCATCGCGATGACCGCGGCGATGCTGCCTAGCGACCAGATGACGTGACGAAAACCGAAGATGCGCGTGCGATCGTGATAGGCGTCCGTCAGCTCAGCCCCGAGCGCCGCGTGCGGGACGATGAAGATCGTCATCGCCGTATAGAAGCCGATCACACCGACGGCCATCCAGGCCACGAGCGCTTGGCCTTCCATTCCTTGCGGCGGGCTCCAGGCAATGACGTACACGCCACAGATCGGAATGATCGATGCCGCGATCCATGGACGGCGGCGCCCTATACGGCTGCGCGTCCGGTCACTCAGGAATCCGGCAATCGGATCCGAGACCGCGTCCCAGATCCGTGAGATGAAAAAGATGGTGCCGATCGCCGCGGGCGAGATCACGAGCACGT
Source organism: Deltaproteobacteria bacterium UBA4427 (assembly GCA_963854795.1). Taxonomy (GTDB): domain Bacteria; phylum Myxococcota_A; class UBA9160; order UBA9160; family UBA4427; genus UBA4427. The sequence continues at coordinate 13,068 of CAWLAJ010000085.1, forward strand.
CGGTCGCGAAAGGAGTCATGTAGAGCGCGACGAGAAAGTACATGAAGCCTACGCCGAGCGTCGGCGAACAAAAGCTCAAGATCGTCGAGATGGGTAGTCGCGCCGCTGGATCGGCCGTCGTTGCTGCGGGCTGGGATTCTGAACCGGAACCAGTAGCCGGTGCCCGGTCACCGGTCGAGGCGGATTCGACGCGAGCACTGTTCATCCAGCGACGTTACCACCTCGCGAGTCGAATCCGATCAGCAAAAGTGCCAGACGGGGATTCTGCTCGGGCGAGCAGGATCGCGGGCGCCACACTCCTCGAATTCCGAGTGCCGGGTCACCGGCTAGGACTTGTCGTCGACGACCGCCATGACATCCATCGACTCCCCCTCTGGCGCCGGTATTTCAGTGATCGGGTCGTCGACGTCATCGTATTCGAGGCGAAGAGCACGACTCATCGTTGCGTGCAATTCGTATAGGCAGGTCACATAGGTCAACTCGAGAATCTCGGTGTCGTTCAGCCCGACGCGCAACGCCTCGAAGACCCCGTCGGGAACCCGACCGCCTTCGAGGACCAGACAATCGGTATAGGCCAATACCGCGCGTTCCAGATCCGAATAGCATGTGGCGACCGACCACGACGGGATCGCCTCGATCTTCTCTTCGGAAAGCCCGACATCCCGACTCGCCTTGCAATGCTGCGAGAAAACGAAGCGGCTGCCGCGGGCATACCCCGCGCGCGTTTGCGCGAGTTCTCGAAGTTGGGGAGAGATCTGGCGTTTCGGGCTGCGATAGAAGCCGAATCCAGCGACGGCATGGTCAAAACAATCCGGAACACCGGCGAAGACGGTCCACCAGTTGCCCGGAGTGCCGGTCGCGGTCCCCGGAGACGCCACCGGGTCTCGTTCACCGAAGAGCATCTTGTAGATCTTCTGTGCCGCCTCGTGCGCGTCGTCCTTGGGAACCTGTCTCAATCGTGGCATCGATGTCCTCTCGCTATTTCGGGTCTGGTTTCGGGGGGCTCGCAACTGCGAGCCGGTCGAGTCGCTCTTCGTAGTCCGGCCAACCGACGAGCTCTCGGGCCTGGTTGAATGTGGCACGCGGACTCTGACTCGTATCGCCCGCGCTACGCCCACCGGAGGAGCGAATTTCATCCGCTGCAGTCTGCATCGCTTCGATGCTATGCAGGAGAAGTGAGACGGGATAGAGCACCAGCGAATAGCCCATCGACTCGAGCTCCCCCGCAGTGAACCAGGGCGTTCGACCGTCTTCGACCATGTTGGCAACCTTCCATCCCGGAACGCTCGAGCAATATCGCTCCATCTGCCGGGCATCTTCCGGTGCCTCGAGAAATGTCAGATCGGCGCCCGCGTCGGCGAACGCTTCCACACGCCAGAGCGCCTCTTCGATTCCATCCGTAGCGTTCGCGTCGGTGC
>CAWLAJ010000086.1:0-14438 GCA_963854795.1 Deltaproteobacteria bacterium UBA4427
TGTGATCGATGGCGCGACCACGCTGCGGCTCGATCTCGAGCAGAAGCATATGAGCCGGGCCAATCGGGTACACGGCGGCGTTCTCTTTACCCTGCTCGACAGTGCTCTCGGTCGCTCGATCCTGAGCGCACTTCCGGAAGGTCGCGGCTGCGCCACGGTCGAGATCAAGGTGAACTATTTTCGCCCGATTCAAGCGGGACGCGTGACCGCGCGCGGCGTCCTGCGAGAGCTGACCAGGAGCCTCGGCTATGCCGAGGGTGAAGTCGTCAACGAGCAGGGAAAGGTGCTCGCGAGGGCTTCGGGGACCTTCTTTCTCACCGAGACGATGCGCCCGGAAGATCGCGAGCGGATCTAGTGGCATCGCTTTGCGCGCCGGCATTCCCATGACTAACAAGACGGATCTCAAAACACTACAACGCCACCGAGTCCCCGATTGGTTCGAAGATGCCAAGTTCGGGATCTTCATTCATTGGGGACTCTTTTCGATTCCCGCCTTCGCTGCGAAGTTGGATCACATCTCCGATGCCTTCGCGAAACACTACGATCGCGGCGTCGTCATGACGCCGTATACCGAGTGGTACGATAATGCGCTCCGCGTCGAAGGAAGTCCATCCGCGAAACACCATGCGGAGTACTTCGGCAATCGACCCTACCAAGAATTTCGCGCAGAATTTTCGAAGGGTCTCGAACAATGGCGCCCGGATGAGTGGAGTCGGCTCTTTCGCCGCGCCGGCGCGAAATACATCGTGCTCGTCACGAAACATCACGATGGCTACTGCCTCTGGCCGAGCGACGTCCCGAATCCGAATCGCGACGCCTGGACCAGCGAGCGGGATATCGTAGGGGAATTGGCGACCGCGGTTCGCGGGGAAGGACTTCGCTTCGGTCTCTACTATTCCGGCGGCATCGACTGGTCCTGGAACCCGACGCCGGTTCGTACGCTTGGCGAATTCATTGGGTCGACACCACGCGGAGACTATCCGGCCTATGCGGAAGCCCAGATCCGCGAATTGATCGAACGATACGAACCGAGTGTGCTCTGGAATGACATTTCCTGGCCGAGCGATCTCGACGCGATGGTTCGTCTCATGAGCGACTACTATCAGCGGGTCCCAGAGGGTGTGGTCAATGATCGTTGGATGCATCGCGGCTGGCCGATGCGCCTGCTGTCCTGGCGGCCGATCACCCGACTTCTCGACACATTCATGAAACGCGCAATTCGAAAGGCGGCGGATCGCGGCGAGCCCCAGCGAGGCATCATCCCACCGAAGCCCGCGCATTTCGACTTTCGAACTCCGGAGTACACGAGCTTCGAGAAGAGTTCGAAGGGAAAATGGGAAACGACTCGGGGCATGAGCCCGTCCTTTGGCTTCAATCGCGCCCACGAAGAACGCGACTACGAGAATCCGGACGAACTGCTCTTCAGCTTCATCGATACCGTCTCGAAGAACGGAAACCTGCTGCTGAACGTCGGGCCACGCGGCGAGGACGCTTCGATTCCCCTTCCTCAGACCGAACGACTCGAGATGATGGGGAAGTGGTTGGATCTGAATGGCGAGGCGATCTACGGAACTCGACCCTGGCAGCGAGCCGAAGGCGAAACCATCGATGGCATCCCGGTTCGCTTCACCACTTCCGGGATTGATCTCAACGTGATCTTGCTCGGTACGCCTACGGGCTCGGCTTTCGTCGTTCGGGATCTCGGATTCGAACCGGCGGCGGTCGTCACCTATTTCGGAAACGGCGCGACCGTATCATGCGCCCACCACGAAGGTGGCCTCGAGATCGACATCGGCCTGGGCAGGGAAGACACGTCGTGGTCTTCGATGTCAGCGCACGCGTTTCGAATCTCACCGGCGCCCTCGCCCGCCATACGCGAATAGCCACGGGACCGGAGACCGATCCCGGGATTCAAACCCCGATTCCCGATCAGCCGAAGAGCGACGCCTTCGACAGAATCAAATCGAGAACGAGTCCGACCAGGAAGAATCCGCTGTATCGCCGCGTGAACCAGAACGCGACACCGACGAACCACAGGGGCCAGACACCCTTGGGCAATTCGGGCGGAGCTTCGGACGGCCGAGGCTCCGAGAAGGTCTTGAAGACGCGTCCCAGCGAGCGGGCCGACAAGAACGTCACGAGCATGACCGGGTGGAAGAATCCGGTGTAGACGAGGTATCCGATCACGGGATACTGAGCGAGCAAGAGCCCGACGGTCAGCTTGCGCGAAAGGCTCTCGCCCAGAATGACTGGAAGAGTGCGAATGCCCTTCACCTTGTCGAAATCGATCTTGTCGGTGTGCTTGCCGAATAACACCGCGGTCGGGCCGAACGCGTAGGCCAGGCTCGCGATGGCAACTTCGTTGCTCCAGGTTCCGGTGATGACGAAATAGCTCCCGCCGACCATGAGAGGCCCCCAGACCACCAACACGGCCGGCTCACCGAGCCCGATATATTTGAGCGGAAACGTATAGAAGAGAACAAAGAACGCACCGGACGCTAGTAGCAGGAGCGTGATATCGCTGCGCGTCGACATGAACGCCAAATAGAATCCAATCGCCAACGCGACCAGACCCGTCAGCCCTGCATAGATCATCAGCTGCCGAACGGTCAAAAAGCCATCTTCGACCGTTTGGGGCCCGTATTGCGTCCGAAAATAATTGTCCTTGTCGACGCCCTTCCAATGGTCGGTCAGGTCGTTGATCAGGTTGTTCGTCGCGTGCGCCAGGCAGAGACCCGCCGTCACGAGCGCGAAGAGCAGCGCATCGAAGGCGTCGGCCTTGTAGGCGAGCACGCCCGCGAAGGCCGCAGACGTAAAGGTCATGATGATGACCGCGGATCGTGTCGCGATGAGCCAACGTGAAATCACGTCGAGGCCGTCCCAATCCTGCTTGGTGATCCGAGGCATGACGGTCAGCGCCTTACCCCACATTGCGACGTTGGGCATGTTTTCTCCACTTCCGGTTGAGGCTTCGGCTCTTGATCTGCGTATCGCCGTGCTTTGCGCAGTGTTGTGATCGGTGCTGCGGTTCAGCGTTCCGAGCCATCCGCAACGCACGTTCGAGCATAGCCCCCGACTCCACCGCACGAAACGCCAGACGCGCGCGCGGCCTCAGCCAAGGGCGAGTCCACGCGATAGTATCCATGGATCAGAAAATCGAGAGGGTCCAGGAGATCGATATGCGGTTCGGCGTGTTTTACGAGTTACAACTCCCGAAGCCATGGAACGAAGGCGACGAACATCGGATGTTCCGTGAGGCGCTCGACCAGGTCGTCCTCGCCGATCAACTGGGCATCGACTACGCATGGGAAGTCGAACATCACTTTCTCGAGGAATACTCTCATTCCTCGGCCCCGGAGGTGTTTCTCGCGGCCGCTGCTGCCAAGACAGAGAACATTCGCCTGGCTCACGGCATCCGTCAGGTGATCCCCGCTTACAACCATCCAGCTCGCACCGCCGAAACCATCGCAACCCTCGATCTCATTTCGGATGGCCGTGTCGACTTCGGTATCGGCGAAGGGGCGACCCGCCTCGAACTCGGAGCTTTCGGAATCGCCGCCAAGACCAAACGCGCCATGTCGCTCGAAGCAGCAGAGCAGATCGCCAACATGATGGTCATGGAGCCCTATCCGGGATTCGAGGGCGAATCCTTTTCGATGCCCTGTCGAAACGTCCTTCCGAAACCGCTCCAACGCCCCCACCCACCGATGTGGATGGCATGCACGAACCGCGACACGATTCGCGTTGCGGCTCGAAACGGTCTCGGCGCCCTCGCCTTTTCATTTCTCAACCCGGAAGAAGCGCAGACCTGGAGTCAGATCTACTACGACATCATCAAGAGCGACGAGTGCGTTCCCCTAGGACATTGCGTCAACGCGAATATTGCCGTCGTCTCGGCCTTTTCCGTCCACGAAGATCGACTGGAAGCCATTCGCCGCGGCCAGGAGGGTTTCGAGTTCTTCGGCTACGCCCTTCAATCGTTGGTCGCGCGCGACACCGTCCCCGGCCACACCGCACTCTGGGAACAATTCCAGGCCGATCGCGCGGAGAAGAACGAGGCGCTTCTCGCTCAGGCGAAAAGCGAAGATCCGACACAATTCAGCCACGCTGCCGGCATCGGGACCCCCGACGATCTGATCGACCATCTCGTCGAGTTGCAGAGTTCGGGCGTCGATCAAGTGATCCTGATGCAGCAAGCCGGTCGCAACCGTCACGATCACATCTGCGAAGCACTGGAACTCTTCGCTCAAGCGGTTTTGCCCAAGCTGACAAGTGGCCGCGAGGAGCGCGAAGCCAGGAAGGCCGAAGAGCTCGCTCCCTATATCGCCGCGGCCATGGCGCGCAAAGTTCGTATGGCGCCCCTCGAAGAACATGAGATCCCGATCGTGCGCGCTTCCGCGGAACGGGCGCAAGTCAATCAGGGATCCGCCGAGCGCGATTCTTCGAGCTGAACGATTCTTGAACGATGCGGGATGCCAACTCACCATCGCTCAGGATTTGAAACCTTGGGCGATTCTGCTGCTAGGAGCCTGACCCAAGACTCGTCGCGACGCCCATGCGCCGATCCATCACCGCTGCGTGCGTTGCGAGACCTTGCTGTAGCTCGCGATAGCGGCGGCCCCGGGCCTTCCCAGCGGCGCGTCTCGACACCTGGGCTTCCCACGAGAGTCTTGGGTCAGGCTCCTAGTCGATGGCGGCCAACATTCTCGCCGGCGGTCTGACCTCGACCGGCTTCAAACTCTCGAGCAACGCCGTCCGGACCTCGACCAGGGCGGACTCCATATTGCTCGAGAGCGCCAGTCTCCGAGGAATGGGATTCTCGAAGGGCTCGAAGGGGATGTCGAATCTCAGTGGGGAAAAGTCCGGTAGCGCGAGGCCTTCGACTTGCTCGACAGGATGATTGGCGGCGACGAAGCCGATCGTTCCGATCACCACAATGAGTAGGAAGTAGAGCGCGTCGACTCGGCGATTCGTCATGCGGGTCCCTCGCGGCGACGGGCAAAGTCATCCGTCATACACATCATTCGAGGGGTTGTCGCCATCTTAGCCTTCGCGATGTTGATCCTCACTCGAGCCAGACCCCACTGCACAACAAAGGCCGGAGACCACGTAGGGGGTCCTGCCGCAACGATTTGCGGCCTGTTCCGAGGCGATTGGGGACCGATTCTATCGTTACCCGGAAAGATCGATAGACGGATAGGAGGAAGAAGATGCTCGAACTGATTCCCTTCACGCTGATCGTCCTTTACTTGATTCCGTTCCTGGTCGCCTCCGCGAATGACAACGACATGCCGGTCGCGTTTCTCCTCGCCAATCTTGCCCTTGGCTGGACGGTCATTGGCTGGTTCGTTCTGCTCTACGCGGCAATGAAGCTTTCCGACGAAGGCGCGACCGACGAACGACGCAGCTAGCGAAGGTCGAGAAGAGTTCCGATCGCTTCGAGGTCCGCGGGCACCGCGGATGCGCACGACTAATGCATCTAGTTGCGTCGATGTGAGGCAGACATGCGTCTTCTCGACGCGGCGCTTCGCCTGATCCGATAGCGGAGGGCGCCCATCCCTGCTAAACCGGCTGAGAGCGTTGCTCGCGTCCGTGAGCTCATCAAAGCGCCGCGAACCGGTGGATCCATGTCACATCCTCCGCAGGGACAGCTGGAGCAGCCAACTGGAAAGCGAGACTCGATCCCGCTCTCCGTGGCCCTGCTCGGACGATCGTTCATTCATCCCGTCTTTGACTACTTCCTGATTGGAGGCGCCCTCAGTCTGGTCGTCGTCGCGGCGGTCACCGTGTACCCACAGCTGGCCCCTTTCTCGACCGCACAGGACTTCAAATATTTCATCCTCTTCAGCAACAGCGCACATTTTGCGTCCTCGACCGTCCGCCTCTATACGAAGCCGGGCGCCGACGGTCATCAGTCCTTTCCCTTCTTGAAACTCGGACTGCCGTTCATTGCACTCGCGGTCATCACGATTGCCGTCTTCAATGAAGACCTGATCGGAAAGCATTTTCGCGCGATCTACTTCACCTGGTCGCCCTATCATTACGCCGCACAAGCCTACGGCTTGACCGTCATGTACTGCTATCGATCCGGATGTCTGCTCAGCGCGAACAACAAGCAGCTCCTCTGGTGGGTCGCCATGCTTCCCTTCTTCTACAACTTCGCGACCTTTCCCAACGGGGGTCTGCATTGGATCGATGCCGCCGGCTGGCTGAACCAGCCTCAGGCCATCGCGTTCCTCGAGCAATTCAGCTTGTTCATGCCGTGGATCGCACTCGGCGCCGTCCTTCTACTCTCTGCGAAGATCTGGCGGAGCGAACGCCGACCGATGCCTCTAATCGGCGCGCTCATGCTGATTACCAACGGTTTCTGGTGGTTCGTCTTTCCGCCCATGAAGGCGTTCGTCTGGGCCACGATTTTTCACGGTCTTCAGTACCTGGCGATCATCGTGATCTTTCACGTGAAGGATCAAATGAACCGACCCGGCAACCGACGCGGGATGCTCTACCACGCCCTGACCTTCTATGGGGCGAGTCTGGCGCTCGGTTTCGTCCTCTTCGATTGGTTTCCGCGAGCCTATATCTTCATGGGCGTTGCGGCGGGCACGAGCGTGATGATGACCGTCGCCGCGATCAACATCCATCACTTCATCGTCGACTCCTTCATCTGGCGGCTCAAGAAGACCGACAAGAATCGGGCCATCGTTGATGCCGCCCCGACCGCGCCCGCACCGGCTTAGGTCGTCGGCTCCATGCTGATCTTTGGACACGGAACCGAGGAGCCCGGAAATCGAATCAATAGTCGCGAGTCGTTCGTTGCGCTCGCGAAGCTCGGGATCGACGGCGTCGAACTCGACGTCCGCTCCAGCCGAGACGGCGAGCTACTCGTCATTCACGATCATGTCTTCGAAGACGGCCGCCCGGTCGCGGAGACCTTGGGCAAGACCCGACCACAGGACGTCATTTTCCTCGAAGAGGCACTCGATCTTTGCAGGGGAATGATCGTCAACGTCGAGATCAAGAACTATCTGAGCGATCCCGCGTTCGATTTGAGAGAAGGAATCTCAGAGCGCGTCATGGCGCTGCTCGATGCTCGCAGGAACGTCGACCGCGTCTTGATCAGCTGCTTCGGCATCGCCAGCCTCGACCGGCTCCAGAGCGAGCGGCCGGATCTCGAAACGGCCCATCTCGTCTTGAGCCGTCGCCCGGCAGAGGAAGTCGTGAAAACCTGTATCGAACATGGTCACCTCGTCATTCATCCCTATGTCTCGATGATCGACGAGCGATTCATGGAGGTGGCGCGGAGTCACGACTTGCGGGTGAACGCCTGGACGAATTTCGACGAGACCGACGAAATGATTCGCGAATTGATCGCCTGCAAGGTCGATGGCGTGATCACGCCGTTTCCGGAACGCGCCCTTCGACTGACGAAAGGTGGCGCGCCGTCGTCGAGCGATCTCTAACAGGCCATCACTTCTCGCGTCCTTCTCGATCAACCGAGTGGATCGGGTAAGCTCCTCGCTGAAACGCGCCCGCGACCCTCGGAGCCTGTCTTGCCCACCGCCCTGGAATCCCTCATCGACCTGCTCGACCTGGAAGAGATCGAGCTCAACATTTTTCGTGGCCGCAGTCCGCAAGAACGATCCCAGCGAGTCTTCGGTGGGCAGGTGGTGGGACAAGCCCTGGTGGCCGCGAACCGAACCGTCGAGGGCCGCCACGTCCATTCGCTGAAGGGCGATTTCCTTCGCCCCGGTGATCCCAAGATTCCGATTCTCTACGAAGTCGACCGGATCCGCGACGGCAATAGCTTCACGACCCGCCGCGTCGTGGCAATCCAACACGGATGCGCGATATTCAGCATGGCCGTTTCATTTCAAGTCGAGGAGTCCGGGTTCGAACACCAGACTCCCATGCCCGACATGCCGGCGCCGGAAGAGACTCCGGATCCGAGACAATTCGACGAAAAGCTGCGTCGGCTCGTTCCCGCAGAACAGCGACAATGGCTCGACGCCCCCCAGTCGATCGAAGTCCGTCCGATCGAAGTGAGCGATCCGATCGAGCCCGAAAAGCGGCCGCCGAATCTCGCCATCTGGCTACGCGCGACCGGTCGCTTGCCCGACGACGACCGACTTCATCAATGCGTACTGGCCTATGCCTCGGACATGAACCTGCTGGACACCTGTCTACTACCGCACGGTGTCACCTGGATGAATCCGAAATTCCAATCCGCCAGCCTCGACCATTCGATCTGGTTTCATCATCGTTTTCGCGCCGACCAATGGCTGCTCTTCGTCCAGGACAGTCCATCGGCGTCGGGTGGGCGCGGTTTCAATCGCGGACTCGTCTACACTGAGGACGGAAAACTCGTCGCTTCGGTCGTACAGGAAGGTCTGATCCGGCTTCACAAATGAGAGACCGCGCGACAGCGACTTGAGACGCCGGCACGGACTCGCTGGCCTTGTTATTTCACAGTGACTGTGAAGATCTGCCTGCTCAGATTCTTCTTGACGTCGGAGATCTCGATCTCGACCGTATGCCGGCCGCGTGGCAATTCGGTCTCCTTGACATCGATGACCGTGCCCGTCACGAAATCACGAACACGGTCCGTGATGTCGATCCCCCAGGCCTTCTTGTATTCCAGCTTGAGCGTATCGATATCTACCTCATAACCCTTCGGCCCCGGCAGAAACTCGACCTTGATCGGAAAGGGCCCTTCGTAGGTGGCATTGTGGATGGGACTGGCGATCTCGATCTGCGGCCCTTCCGGGCTGGTGGGCGAGCGGCTCCAGGCAACGACGGTATCGATCGGCAGCGCGTCGAGCTCGCTCTGACTAACGAGCAGAAGAGTTCCGCTGCGTTTCGAGTCGGCCTTCAGCTCCGCCACCTGACTGACGAGTTGATCGGAAAGCTCATCCGTAAGTGAATCCGCAGAGAGCGTCGACGAAATAACCAGTGCCGCGCCCAAGACGGCAATGAGTATTGGGCGAGAGAGACCAACCTTCGACATGACGACTCTTCTCCATGATCCAGGTTGAAATGAGCCGCGAACACGACCCGAACTCAACTCCCGGTCGGCGTGCGCTGGCTTCCCAGCTGAAAACAGCGCTAGAGGCACGCACTCTCCAACGAAGTGTATGCCGAGTGACGATCGGTTACACGGTCGGACGCAGCGTCGATGCTGAACCTGCGTTCCCGATCGCCGAACCGTTAGCGACTCGGAGCCTTCTCCCCCACGACGGAAACGCGTTCGCCCCGTCGCGTATAGGGATAGTAGTCCCAGACGGCGTGATGCTGCGTGCATCGATTGTCCCAGAACGTCAGTGTGTTGGGTTCCCAGGCGACACGGCAATGGAGTTTTAGAGTCGTGGCAATATGCCCAAAGAGCATGTCGAGGATCGACCGACTCTCGCTCGGCGTCAGGCCGACAATGTGCGAAGTAAATCCGCTATTGACGTAGAGGACTTTGCGACCGGTCTCCGGGTGCCGCGTGATGACCGGGTGGCGGTGACGTGGATAGCCGCCCTCGGGAGGCGTCGACTTGTACGCACCGACGTAGGGAAGCGCACCGTCGTGGACGGCTTCGAGGGGCTCGAGGAAGCTCTTCATGGTTTCGGACAAGAGCTCATAGGCCAGATACATGTCCGCGTAGGATGTATCGCCACCGCCGCATTCCGGCGTCTCCGTCATGTAGAGCATCGATCCCAGGGGCGGAATCTCGTCGCAGGTCACGTCGGTATGCCAGCCATCCCCCGCCGTATAGGCGACGTTGGCATCGGTCACGACGGGAAGAATCTCGGGATCGGATCCACGCAAATTGCCCGCCTGCATGGGGTGGACGTGAAGCCGACCGAATCGACGCGCGAAAGCCTTGTGCTCGTCACGCGTGAGAACCTGATCCCGAAAGGCCAGAACCATCCATTCCCGAATGGCCTGATCGAGTTCGAGTCCGGCGACGTCGGAAAGGGGCTTCGAGAGATCGAGCCCGCGAATCTCTGCCCCGATATGCGGCGTGATCGAGCGAAGTTCGAAGCTCTCGTATTTCGTTCGGTTTTCGGGGACCGCCACGCGAACCTTGGTGCTTGCGAGCATTGGTGGACTCCTTCTGGCAAGTCATCCCGATACTCGCATAGATGAGCCAGGCGGCCCATTCGCGCAGCTAGGCGACTTGCGGCTGCGCAGAGCGTCCGAGCCGTCGGACCCCGATCGCTTGAAGAACAGCGAGCAGGAGAACCACATCGGCCAGAACCACGATCAGGATGTTGCCCCCGCGCGTCAGGAGATCGACATAAACGACAATCCCGGTCCCGAGAACCCAGAGAAGATGCGCGGTGATCACGGCCATCGCCAGCGGCGCAGAGATTTCGCTGCGAGAAGCGAGCCAGACGAGCATGCCGGCAAAACACAGAAGCTGCACGCCGATCGCAAGAACCAACCACGACTCGACTGCGCCCAGGAACGAGGCGATGAACCCGCTCGCGAGCGCGAACGTCAGTCCGGAGACCGTCGAGAAGACGGCGTTTGCTCGCAAGCTCTGGCGAAGGAAATTGGCAGGATCGCCGCGATCAGTCGTGTTCATGATGACTCCTATGGTCTTGTTAGGCTTTCACTCGCAGGGACCGCGAGTGGAGTTTCTGAACGGCTCGGTCGCGCCTCGACGGCCGACGCGCGTTCGAGTAGGTCCGATAGAGCGTTTCGTGCGGAGACAAAGGCCTCTTCGTCTCCGAGTAGCTCGCGGCGCAGATTCGCTTCCTGCGCCAGCGCGTGAATCTGAAACACGAGCAAGTCGGGGGATGACGCGGAGGTGAGTTCACCGAGTCGATAGGCGAGTCCGGCCTGTACCTCGAGAAGGAGAATCAAGCCTCGCGTGTGTTCGGCGAGCGCGTCCCGTACGGGACCCGGCCTGCCCGCAAAACCAACCCCGCCGAGGTGAAGAAGCACCCGCCCCGATAGTCGACCGAATCGAGATGCTCGAACCAGGCCGATGCGAGGGCGCGAAGGCGCGACAATCCAGGCTCCGAACGGCCCGTCGCGTCGACGATGGGTGCCGCGTAGCGACGCGCGGCGGCATTCACGACGGCGACCTGAAGCGCTTCCTTCGACTCGAAATGCGCCGCAACGCCGGCCTTGGTGAGCCCAACCTCCGAGGCAATCCGACTGAACGAAAGCGCGTCGAGTCCCTCACAAGTACTGAGATCCGCCGCGGTCTCGAGGATTTCTCGCCGGCGCCGAGTGCCGTATCCTTCGTCTGTCATTCCAAAAGATATACGATCGTACATCTTTGCAATACGATCGTTTTAGAGATTAAGCTCCCTATGCGATCGAATACCCGCCATCGACGTTGAGGGTCTGCCCGGTAATGAAGCTCGCACCCGAGCTGGCGAGAAACAACATCGCCGGAGCGATGTCCTCAGGCGTCCCCCAGCGAGCCATCGGGGTGCGACCGATCTCCGGATCCTCGAGCGCGGGAACGCCTTTCATCACCGACGTCATGTTGCTGAGAATGAGACCGGGCGCGACCGCGTTCACGCGGATGCCGTCGCCGACCCAACTCACGGCCAGATTTTTCGTCATCTGCACGACGCCCGCCTTGGCCGCTCCGTAGCCGGGCACGATGGGCACGGCGACGAATGCGGACATCGAGGCCAGATTGATGATGCTGCCGCCGCCGGGAATACGAGCCGCGGACAGTTTCTCTTTGCAGGCAACAGCCATGCGAAACGATCCAAAGAGATTGATGGCCACGGAGGCTTCGAAGGCGTCGGGCTCCCATTCGTTTCGGCCGTCGGGAAAATTCGCACCGGCATTGTTGATGAGCACATCGAGACCCTCGAGCGCATCGGCTACGCGCACGATTCCCTCGACATCTCGCATGTTGAGCGAGTGATAGTCATAACCCGAGAGATCCGAATCGTACTCACTCGCCTTCTCGCGAGTCCCCGTAATCGCGACTTCGGCTCCGGCCTCGCGAAAAGCACGGGCAATGCCCGCACCAATACCGCTGGTGCCGCCCGTCACCAGGATGCGGCAACCTGAATAGTCGTACTTCGCACGTCCCAGCGAGTTCGCCTCTTCGTTGCGCTGTGAATCGCCCTGCCCCATGACCTCCCCTTCCTGCCGTCGAACTCAGTGTGCTTCTACCTCGATCGGAAACCGGTCGAAGTAGAATCCGAAACGTTCGCGCAGCTCGTCACGGTCGACACCGAAGTCGCCCTTCAAGTCATAGACGATTCGACCGTGCTTGCCGCGCGGATTGGCCAACATATAGGCGTCCAAATCCTCTTCCGCCTCGGAGCTCATCTCCAGATCCGCCAACTCGTAGATTCGCCGGACCATCGCGAGATCATCGTCCATGAACTCGTGAAAGAGAACATCGATGCTGCGCTCGACGGGAATCTGGTCTCGATCCCGGACGCAGGAGCGCAACAATCGTTCGATCCGATCGATCCAATAGGCGGCGACCGCGGGCGGATCGACTCGCTTGCGACGAATGCGATCCCCGTAGACCAACATGGTGACCGTCGAAGCGATCACGGACACGGGGTCGCGGTGTGTGATCGCAACGGTCGCATCCGGAAACGTGTCCATCAGCGGTCCCAGTTGCTCCATGTGTTGGGGGGACTTGAGGATCCAGCGACTCGGACCCCGCATCCATTGCAACGCCCGCAAGACATTCTTCATGTAGGCATAAGAGGAACGCTGATCCGCCTCGAGATAGTAGTCGCGCCAGCGTGGCACGGTTGCGATCCACTCCAGTTCATAGGAGGAGAAATCGAGGCCTTGAAGCTCGATTTCCTCGTGAACATGCTCGGGCGCCAGGTCGTGCATGTTCTTGAGCAGAGGCATCATGACGTCCTGCTGCTGATAACTCGCCCGACAACGCGCGAGACGTGGATCGACACCGTCCGGGCCCGGCTCTTCACCGGGAATCGGAATCGGTTCGATGCTCTCCCAATAGGGCAGCGAGCGAAGCCGCCGATCCGCTGCGATCAGATTCAGCAGATGGGTGGTTCCCGAGCGCGGCAGTCCCGCAATGATGATCGGGCGCTCGATCTCGATCTCGAGAATTTCCGGATGACGCCTTAGGAGATCTTCGAAGCGCAGGCGGTTGGTCGCATAACGCGTGATATCGCGAAAGACTCCGATTCGCCCGACCGGACCGAGTAGCTCGTCCTCGTCGACGGCTTGCAGCCAAATAGCAAGTCGCTCTCGAAAATCGTCATTGCCAAAATCCGAAAGGCCCGTCGCTTTGCGCGCCGCGGCCAAGACCGCCTCCTCGGTGAACTCGACCGACATGCCGCCGGCGGCTTCCATGATCTTCATCTGGATCGGCGTCAACTCGGGCGAAGCCAGGTCGCTGATTCGGATGTCGTCGGGCCGCGCCACTATCGGCCCTCCCCATTTCCGAGCAGCTCACGGAGATGACCCGCCTGCTTGCGCAGCCAGGACGAGAGCCAGAAATTCTCGCTTTCGGAATCCAGCGCCTCGTGGGCTGCCAGACTGACCGTGAGCGCGCCTCGGTGCAAAGGCTCGACCGTCAACACGATTTCGGCCAACTGGATCGCCTGCACCGCCTCGCCCAGAGCCAACTTCTTGCTCGCTCGCTCGGCCAGGACATCCGCTCCCCCGACCAGTTCCAACAGGTCGCCGTGCACGGCACTGGGCGGCACCGAGTAGAGTTCGCGGGTCGAACGGTGGTGGAACCAGCCCGCATAGGTCTCCCAGATGGCCCGCACACTCCAGGACACCTTTCCGTAGCCCTCTCCCACTTCGAGTTCCGGGGGAAGCACGATCTCCCGCATCAACGTATGAATGTCCTTGTGTTCGTTCATGCCCTTCACCGTCTCGTCATGAACATAGAGGACGGCGGCCCGCAGTCGCTCGAGTTCCCGACGAATCGTCTCTTGACCCTCCACGGGCTCGTGATGGCCGACTAACAACAACTCCGGTTCGAGAGCCAGGACACGATCCAGCGACTCGACGAAGCGCAGGGGATCCCGGTAGCGATCGCCACGAATCGTCACGAGGTTCGGGAAATGGCCGAAGAGCGCGCTGAACAGATTTCCGGCGAAGCAGATCTTCCGATCCGGCATCCAGATGATCATCGAGTCGAGGGTTTCACCACCTGGCGTCGCGATCAATTCGAGTCGCTGGCCACCGAGTTCGATCTTGAGTTCGTTTTGGAAGCTGATCGTCGGCTTGGGCTTCGACTGTCCGAACGTTCCAAGTCCCCCCTCCTTCTGTATGTGGCGAAGTGACGCGCCGATCGCCTTCGAGAACGCGAAGGCGCTGCGGGCGGATCGGAACTGGGCAATGCGTTCGTCATCGGCCTGATGGGCAGCGTTGCCGGCCTGGGCGACGATCTCCGTGCCGGCTTCTTTCAGGAGATCGACTCCGCCGACGTGATCGACATGCCCCTGGGTCAGCAGGATATAACGGACCGG
>CAWLAJ010000087.1:0-14279 GCA_963854795.1 Deltaproteobacteria bacterium UBA4427
ATCCGGACGAGGTCGTCGCGATGGGCGCAGCGATTCACGCCGCCTCGCTGGTCGGTAAAGCGCAGGATGCGATGCTCCTCGACGTGACACCGCTCGATCTACGCATCGGGGTCGCGGGCGGCCTTGCTGAGCCGGTGATCGAACGAAACACGCCGGTTCCGATCGAGCAGACACGCACGTTCACGACCTTTCAGGACCATCAGGAATCGGTCCAGATCCGCGTCTATCACGGTGACCATCGTATGGCCGCCGACAACGCGCTACTCGGCGAATTCGAATTTTCGGGCTTTACCAAAGGTCCACGGTCGGACGTCAAGATCGACGTCACCTTCGAGATCGATGCAGACGGCATCGTCAATGTGACGGCTTCCGACCAGACGACGGGAGAGGCCGCGTCGACCCAGATCAGTCTCTCGTCCGGACTCGACGAACAACAGATCGAGAAGATTCTCGAAGAAGACGTCGCCGGACGAGTGGCCGCTGCGGTCGTCCCTCCGGAGTCGGCGATCTCCGAGGTCGCTGAGATCGTTTCAGAACCGAGCGTCCTCGATGATGATTCGCTCTTTGGCGACGGATCCGAGGACCTATCGGTGGGCCGACCCGAAGACCTCGGCCTGATCGAATCTGCGAAGGCAGACGGTCTCGACGACGAGGAGCTGATTCAATTGAAGGAAGAGTCGAACGCGAATCCACCGACGGACGAGTCGCCCGAAGACGAGGGTTTCTTCGAACCCTCCGGCGAAGATCTTGCGGGCCCGGAAATCGAACTCACGGAAGAAGAGAAATAGATTCCGATGTCATCTCCGGCCATCGACGCTCTCGAGATCAGCGCGCTGTCCAAGATCATGGACGAGCTCGACTACTATCAGATCCTGAACGTCGAAAAGAGCGCGAGCACGAAGGAGATCCGTCAGGCGTTCCATTCTTCGTCGCGGACCTTTCATCCAGATGCCAATCGTGAGCGGACGGGCAATCTGAAAGAGCAGTGTCGTCAGATCTCGAAGCGTGTCACCGAGGCCTATTGCGTGCTGCGTGATTCGCGAAGGCGTCAAGCCTACGACACGAAAAGAGCGGAGGGCACTTCGCTACGCATTCAGATCGCCGAGGCCAGGAACGCTCACGTAGAGCAGCGAAAAGCCGAGCGCTATGGAGCGACGACACAGGGCCGACAATTTTACGGCAAGGCGGAAGCGGATCTCAAGGCCGGCAATCTTGCGGGCGCGATCCAGAATATCCAGATGGCACTCACCTTCGAGGCGGGAAACGCGGGCTTCAAGTCCATGCTCGAAGAATTACGCGAGCGGCAGAAGGCCATCTCCTGATTCGAGATCCGGCCGGATCGGTCTGCTGACTCTCCGAATCCCGACGAACAGACCACAATAGAATTCGTGCCTGCTATTCTGCGCGCCATGCCGAAATCTTCCCGCCTAAGCCGACGGATCGAGAATCGTTTCCTCTCTCTACGACTCGCCTCCCTCGAATCGTTCTTTGCGCTCTCGGGACTGCTCGCGTTCACGCTTCTGACTTTTCTCGCGTGTAGCGCAGACGAAGGATCGGAGAGCGCCCGCACGGGCGCAGCGGACGCTTCATCCGGGCACGACTCATCGAACAGCGGACCCAGGCAGCCCAATGTTCATGCCAAAGGCGAAACAGCGGCCCGGAACGCCAATGAGCGTCCGATTCCCGCGTTCCAGGGAATGACTCTCGAAGGTCATCCACTTTCGATGACCAACCTGCTCGGATCACGCGTCGTGCTCTTCTTCTTCAACCCCGAAGTCGCACCGGCCCGCGAATTGAGCCATGCGGTTTCGGCGATCGCCGAACGATCGGGCGCGCACAATTTCTCCGTCCTGGGAATCGGTCTCGGCTCGGACTCCTCGACCCTCGCTCGCTTCGCCGAAGCCGAGGCCTTGAAATTTCCGATCCTCGACGACAACGCCGGTTCGATCGCACGCCTGGTGGGGCTGCGCTCGCCGAACGCCTTGATTGGCGTCGATGCCGAGGGATATATGGATTTCGGTGTCAGCAGCTTCCCCACCGAGGGCGACATCGTCGCGAGCGTGAAGGAAACCCTTCGCGAGAAGCTACGTCTGCCCGAGGACGAGTCCGCTAGCAACGGCGCCCTATTCGCGTTTTCGAAGGCGCCGGCACTGGGCGTGATCTCGATGGCCGACGGGTCGCGACTCGAAACCGACGCCCTCGAAGGACGCGCGGCGATCGTGATCTTCTTTCTCCATACCTGTCCCCATTGCCATCGCGCACTCAGATCGATCAAGACGACTCTGGAATCGATCGAGAGCGACAAGCGACCGCGACTAGTCGCGATCTCCATCCAGAATGCGCCCGGGGCGGTACGCAGATCGCTCAAGGAACTGGAACTCGACTACTTCGACCCCTATCTCGACCCCGGAAATCAAGCGATCGATGGTTGGGGGGTTACGGGCGGAGTACCCGTCGTCCTGGTGTTGGATGCGCAGGGTCAGATTCGCCATCGCAGCTCGGGCTGGAACGACAAACGCGATCCCGGTCTCGTTCGCATGAAGGTCGCGAAGGCGGCGGGGGCTCGTGTGCCGATGCTCCTCGACGCGACCGGCTATAGCGGCAACGATGTCTGCGGCGTCTGCCACGAACTGGAACATGCTGCCTGGCAATTCACGGCGCATTCGACGGCATTCGACACGCTCATCACGCATGCCGCAGACCGACGAACGGATTGCGTCGGCTGCCATGTCGTTGGCTTCGACGAAAAGGGAGGCTTCGACTTCAAACATCAGCACGAGTATCTCGAGAACGTCGGTTGCGAGTCCTGTCATGGACGAGGGGGACCCCACTTGACGCCCAATTTCGTGCCTCGCGATGCGACGGGTCAGCACGACTATCAGCAGGTCTGTTTGACCTGCCACAATCCCAAACACTCGCTCGGCTTCGACTACGCAAGATTCCATCCGCGGATCTCACATCTGAAGATCGTTATGCTGACCGATCAAGAGAGAGTCGATCTCCTCGGTGGGGCCGGTCCGAGTCGCGACCTGTTGCCGACGCAGGCCGAATACGTTGGATCGACGGTCTGCCAGAGCTGTCACGAGGCAGAATTCAAGACCTGGGAGACAAGCCCCCATGGTCATTCGGTGATGACGCTCGAGCGAGCCGGAAAGGCGGCCGAATCCGAATGCCTCACCTGTCATACGACAGCGTTTGGAAAGCCCGGCGGATTCGCCGAAACGGCGAAGGTCAAAGACTCTCCAGATCTGGCCCGAGTCGGATGTGAATCCTGCCACGGACCGGGTGCCGATCATGTCGGGGCGACGGCCAAGCGTGTCGGAACGATTCTTTCGCTGGGAGACAAGTGTGATTCCTGCGTAATTCTCAAGGTCTGCGGTTCCTGCCATGACGAGGCCAACGACGCGGGCTTCCAATTCAAGGTCGAAGAACGGATCGAGGCCCAGCGCCACGGAACGATCGAAGCCGCGGCCCTGCGCGGCGATCAATCCGCGGATCGTGCGCTTCTGCGAGAAGCGTTTGCCCAGACGGCGCGCGACCGACTCTCCGAACCCCAAGCCGACGCGAGTTGATTGGATGTCGACTGTCGACGACGAAACCGAAACGAATCACGAAGCGCAGGCACTCTTCGCTTCGGCCCACGCGCTCGTACAGGAATTGATCGAAGAAGGCGTTTCGGAGTTTCCGCGACTGTCCGATCTCGAACTGCCTTCGAAGCCTGACGTTACGATTTCCGATCGAGCGGCTCCGGTTGCCATTGCCGACATACCCGCGCCGTCCACGGACGCCTCGCCCGATGAAGTTCCTTGGGGCGACCAGCGACCTCGGCTCGAAGAGGTCGAGCAGCACCTCGGCGACTGCAAGCGATGTGATCTCTGCAGCGGCCGTCGATCGATCGTGTTCGGCGACGGGAATCCGAATGCCGATCTGATGTTCATCGGCGAAGGGCCGGGGGAACAAGAGGATCTGCGCGGCCTGCCTTTCGTCGGGCGCGCCGGTGAACTCCTCACACAGATGATCGAGAAAGGCATCGGCATCCCGCGCAGCGAAGTCTACATCTGCAACATCGTGAAATGCCGTCCGCCGAGAAATCGCAATCCACTCCCTCCGGAAGTCAGCGCCTGCCGACCCTTTCTCGACGGGCAAATCCGCGCCGTTGCACCGAAGGTCATCGTGACGCTTGGCAAACCCGCAGCGAGTCTGCTCCTGGGTCGCGATGTGGCAATCACGAGAGAGCGCGGAACCTGGCAGAGCTATCAAGGCATCCCGCTCATGCCCACGCTTCACCCGGCCTACGTGCTTCGTCAGTACACGACCGAAACCCGGCGCGCCGTCTGGCAAGACCTGAAGGCCGCCATCGAGCGCACGCGACAATGAGCGAGGGCGAAGCGATCCGATGCGGCATCGTTCTCCACCCGGCCGGCCATACCCGATCGCCCGCGATGCACCGTGCCGCCTACCGCGTCTTGGGAATCGATGGATGCTACGAGGCCTTCGACGTACCTCCGGCCGATCTCGCACAGGCCGTCGCAAATTTTCGAGAGCAGGGCCTGCGACAATTCGCAGTCTCACTGCCTCATAAGGAAACGATCCTCGCAATGGTCGACGAAGTCGATCCCGTGGCGCGCGCGATCGGCGCGATCAACACCGTGACCCGTGTGCAGGACCGATGGATCGGGACGAATACCGATTGGCTCGGTGCCCTTCGAGCCCTCGAACGAGAGGGCCCGATCGAGGGTCGCCGCGCCGTCGTACTCGGCGCCGGAGGAGGCGGACACGCCCTCGCCTACGGCCTTTGCCAACGCGGTTGCGAAGTCTTCGTTCTCAATCGGACGGTCAAACGTGCGGAAGCGCTCGTCGAAGCGCTTGGCGCAGCGGGCGCGGGCGGGCTGGGCGAACTCGAGCGCCTCGCCCCGGATATTCTCGTCAATACGACGACAGTCGGAATGAATGAGGCGGTCTCGCCAGTCGACGCCGCGGCGATTCCGAAAACCGGGGTCGTCATGGATGCCGTCTACACGCCGGCGCGAACGAAATTTCTACTCGATGCGGAGTCTCGCGGTGCGCGGGTCGTCTTGGGAAAGTGGATGCTCGTCTATCAGGCGATCGAGCAACTTCGAATCTGGACATCGATGAGTGTCGATCCGCCCGCGAGCCAGGATCTCGAGAAGGTCGTGAACGTGATGGCAGAGGCTTTCGATCGCGCCGGTGAGTAGCCGCTCGACGTCTGCCGCCCCGCCCTCTTACGACTCCTTCAGCACCATGTCGATCGTCATCACCGCGGCCACGATCAACTGTCGAACGGGGCTGTCCACGGCGACGCTGGGCGAAATCTCCAGGACGTAATTATCCGCTGAAGTAAACAATTCCTTTCCCAGCCCGGCCCACTTCTTCGACACGTGCGCGAGTTCGTCGTCGCCATGCACGAAGCGAAAATCCCAACCCGTCCATTTCCCCTTGAGCGAACAGACCACCTGATCGTTGCCGTCGACGATGTCGAAGGCACCACCGATCGAGAAGAATTTCTGTTTGAAGAAACCGAGCTCCCTCCCGTTTTCATCCCGCACGACGACCTTCGATAGAAAGAAGGAGACGCCTCGCTGGACCTGGAGAACTTGCGCGCCATCGGGAGTTCGCAGTTGGACGTCGAAGGGCGTCATCCGCTTGTAGTCGGTAAAGCGCAGGATCCTGGTGATGATTCCGAGATTCTCTTCGCGGCACTCGATGATGATCTCGCCGCCATCCGGGTCGTGGATATCGTAGTTGTTGGCGGCCTTGAAAATACCGACGTGTTCCTTCACGACGAACAGATTTCGATTCAATACGTCATGCATGGATCTCTCCCGACGCGAGCGAGCGCGGGTCGACGCCACATCGCGTGTGGCGCGATCCGAATCCGGCTCGACTTGAATGGGGGTGGAGAGAAGTTGCCGCGGGTCTGTGGCACTGACAATCTACGCGGCGCTACGGGCGCGACAGCAGCTAGGCGTCAACTAGGCGTCGTAGCCCCACTTCGCCTTGTTCGCGTTGATTTCTTCGGTCGAGGGAACATCGCCGTCTTCGCGTTCGGGAACGATGAAATCGTCGCGTTCATCGACGATCTTGGCGTTCAGTGCAGTGTCTTCCTCGAAGATACTCGGGACCTGCTCATCCTCGAAAATCGCTTCCCACGGACATTCCGGCTCGCAGACGCCACAGTTGATGCATTCTTCGGGATCGATGTAGAGCTGGTTCTGGTAGCCGGGGGCCGCGTCCTTGTCTTTGTGCTGCACGATGCAGTCGACGGGACAGACTTCGACACAGGCCATATCGACCTTGTCTTGACACATTCGGGTGATCACCCAAGTCATTCGGAATCCCTCTCTCGTTCTCGCTGCTTTTTCTGCGCTTCCTCAAGCGTTCGTCGGCGTCCTCGCCGAGACCTCGCTTCACAACGAGACGGCGAAGATTCGTTTCTGCCTCGACTACTTGAGCTTGGTTTCTTTGTAGATTACGTGCTTGCGCACGACGGGGTCATATTTCTTGAACTCGAGTTTGTTCGGCGTATTCGTGCGGTTCTTCGAGGTCGTATAGAAATGACCCGTTCCCGCCGTCGACTCGAGTTTGATTTGTTCGCGTTTGCTCTTCGCCATGATCGAATTCTATTCCTCTTGCGCTTCCGCTGGCCCTAGACCCCGGACGGATCTGGCACTGGGTCGCCGCCGCGTGCGTATACGCGAACTCGCTGACCGTCACGAATTTCGATGCGAACCCGAGACGGCTTGTTGTCACCCGGGTGAACGAGCATCACATTCGATGCATCGACATAACCCTCTGTTTCCACGATACCACCCTCGCGCGCACCGCTGCGTCCCGGGCGAAGATGTCGCTTCTGCAATCGAACGCCTTCGATGCGAACACGACCCTTTTCGACATCGACGGCGATGACGCGACCCTGCGCGGCCTTTGCGGCACCGGCACCACTCACGACCTGGACGAGGTCCCCTGTTCGAATCTTTTGCATCCTGGAATTGCCTCCGGCGGTCATCCGTGACCGGACCGCCCGGGTAGAGAGCGCCTATGTATCCGCTAAAGAAGGGCTTTCGTCAAGATCCCTTCGGGAAAAAAGACTCGATTTCCCCAATTGGATCACCCGATCCAGAGCGATCCGGCCGGCGAGCGTCGAGGCCGCCGTAGGGTACCCTCCCGCCGCCCGAAAATGGAGGGATCGATGCGGAATTGGATCATCGGAGCCGCACTGGTGCTGGTCACAGCCGTCGCTGCATGTAATGCGCTGCTGCCGGAGGGCATGACGGTCAAGGGACCGATCCTGCGCCAGATATTCGGTGGCGGGATCGATGCGCCCGACGTGGAGACCGTCCAGAGTCGATTTCAGCTCGCCCCGGGTCTCGAGGTCCGGCTCTTCGCCGAGGGCATCCCGAATGCGCGCATCCTCGGCTTCAGCCCGGGCGGCGACCTGATCGTCAGCCAACCCCGGAAGGGCCAGCTCACCCATGTCCTGCGCGACCGCGACGGTGACGGCCAATCCGATGGTCACCGGGTCTTGATCAAGGACCTCGATCGACCACACGGATTCGACTTCCGCGAGGGTCAGCTCTTCATTGGCGAAGGCGGGGCGATCGCCCGCGTGGATTTTCTTGAACAGGGCCCCGACACGATCGAGGTCGCCGGTGATCCGGTGCGAATCGCAGAGGGCATTCCGTCGGGTGAAAATCACTGGTCTCGAACCCTGCGTTTCGGCCCGGACGAACACATCTATATGAACGTCGGTTCGAGCTGCAACGTATGCGAAGAAGAGGACCCGCGACGCGCTGCCATCCTTCGCTTCAACGCGGACGGCTCTGGGGAAGAAATCTACGCCTCCGGACTCCGAAACTCGGTTGGTTTCGATTGGCGTCCGGAGACGAACGAACTCTTCGCGACCGATAATGGGCGAGATCTCCTGGGCGACGATTATCCACCTTGCGAATTGAATCGCATCGAACAGGGGAAGTTCTACGGCTTCCCTGTCGCGAACGGCGACCGGAGGCCGGATCCCGATTTCGGCGAAGGTCAGGCCGATCGAATTGCGGCTTCGATTCCGCCGTCCCATTCCTTTCAGGCCCATACCGCCCCACTCGGCATGACCTTCGTCCGCCATCCCGAGGCGCTGGAATCCCTGCGAGGGGCTGCCCTGGTCGCGCTCCACGGCTCATGGAACCGATCGGAACTCTCGGGCTACAAGGTCGTCTCGCTGCATTGGGATCAGGCGGGGAACATCGAAGAACGCGACTTCATGACTGGATTCAATTTGAATGACGATGTCATCGGACGCCCCGTCGACATCGTCGAGGGACCCGACGGCAGTTTCTATCTCAGCGATGATTACGGCGGTGCCATCTATCGGATCGCACGCACCGGAACCCTCGAAGGCCGCCCGATCCGGGCGCTGAAGCGACCCGAACCCCGCGCGATCGCCAATCCCCTTGCAGCGATCGATGCGGCTGCACGCGAGGAATTGGCGGCTCGAGGTGCCACGCTCTTCGCTCGAAACGCGTGCGGATCCTGCCATCTCCATGGCGAGGCCAAAGCCGGCATCGTCGTGAAGCCGCTGGCCGGTCTCGCGGCCAAATTCACCGTCGATTCACTCGCTCAATACTTCCTGACGCCGCAGGCCCCGATGCCCGTCTTCGCTCTTCCCGAAGAGGATCGCCGTGCGCTGGCCGTCCACTTGCTCTCGATCCACGCGGACTAACGTCTCCAGACTAACGATGATGATGGGTCAAGACGCCGTCGCCGCGCCGCGCGCTAACGAGTTTGCCGTCTTCTTCGAGACAATCGAGCGCACCGACGATCATCAGGATCTGCGAACGCATCAGTGCGATCGGCTCGTCGGTCGGGAAGAGCGCCTTCCAGATCTCAAAGGCCGTCACGTCGTGTTTCATCGCCGCGAGATGGCGCAGACCGCGATCGATTCGCTGGAGCCGGACTTCGTAGTGGAGCAGCGTGTCGCGAATCGCACGCCCCGGGCGACGGATGACGCCACCGTTGCCGGGCAGCAGGGTCTTGATGGGCCGACCACGCAGTCGCTTCAGGCTCTTGCGCAACTCGACGAGGCCATGAAAGCGCTCCCGGCGGCGAAGCGGATCCGTGGGATCCGGAAGCTCACTGCGATAGAAATTCTCGGCGTAGGGCACGGCTTGCCCCATGATCTGGTCTCCACTGAGCAGTAGTCCGATCGACTCCTCCTCGAGCAGGATATGACCCGGCGTGTGTCCGGGGCTATGCCGAACATCGAGCGTGAAGTCCTTCCAAGTCACCCGGTCGCCGTCACGCAGGATGTGGTCGACATGGGTGGCTTCCGCTTCTGCTTGATCCACGACGAGTCGCTCCAACCGATCGGCCTCCAGGCGTTCGAGCATCTCCTCCGGCACGCCGTACTCGCGGAAGAGCGCGGTCATTTCGAGCACCCTCTCGTGAACCTTGCCGATGAAATTCTCGACGACCGCTGCGTCCGCTTCATGGACCAGGCATTCGAGATCGGCGCCGGCGTCGCGCATCGACTGAATCAACCCCATGTGATCACGGTGGGCGTGGGTCACGACGACCCGCTCGATGTCAGCGAGTTCGAACCCGAACTGCTCGAGAGCGGCTTCCAGAACCGCGCGACTCTCGGGGGTTCGCGTGCCGGTATCGACCAGCGTAAGCGGCTGGCTCTCGATCAGATAGACCTGGACGTGAGTGGGTGCGACGAGAGAATCGACGGTCTCGCCCACGAGCGGCAGCACGATCTGATGAATCTGCGGACGTTCCGGAACTGGACTGCGAACCAACGATCCAGGGGTTCCGGCTCGATTTCGAGTCCAGACCTGACGCATTGCGTCAAGATAGCGCGAATTGGCTGCCGCCGTCTACAGACTCCGCCTTCTCCACTCGCCTAGGCGCGAGCGCGGCCCGTTGACTGCGCGACGCTACCGTGCCGCCGCCGGAACATTGGCATCGGCCCACGGCGTCGCATCGACGACCTGCAGCCCGTCACGATTTGCGGCGACCAGATGGCGCCCCATCACCGTCACCCGGTTGCGGTCGCCAACATCGATCGTCTCCTCGACACGCGTGAGAGATCGATTCAGCACCTGGAGCCCTCGCGTCCCGACCAGGAAGACGCGTCCACGAACACGCGTCGCGTCGACGACGTCACCGATGTCTCGAGTTAGATGCTTCGCCACCGCCCTTGGCTTTTCAGGATTCTGGAGGTCGATGACGAGTGCGCCGCCCGGTCCGGTCACAATCGCGAATTGATCGAGAACGCGAACGTTGTTGGGGCCGAAGGTCTTCCCGAGCTTCATCTGAGCGACGACGCGGTTCTGCGCCAGCAATTCGAGTGTCGAGAGATAGATCGACTCGCCGTCGGCAAAGACGAGGGTATCCCCGGTGGAGGCGACGCTCTTGATCACGCGCCGCATCACACGCCGGATCGTGTCCTTTTCCGGATCGAGAATCTGGAGGCCCTTCGCGCCCACGATCACGATCTGATCACCGAGAGGGGCCAGTGAAAGGATGCGGCCGATCTGGCCGCGAGTCCAACTCTTCTCGGCCACCGGCCCGCTACTCGCAAAGCGCACGAGTTCGAGTCCCTCTTCGCCGAAGATCGCGACACGATCACCGAGCACGCGCACGCCGGTCCATTTCTTGTAGTCCTCGCCGCGATGGTATGCGGCCAGCCGAATCGGCTTCAGCGGATCCGCCAATCCCAACAATTCGAAATCGCCATCCTCGAAGAGCACGACGACCCGATCGCCGATCCCGTCGAGATCCACGATGGGCCGGCCCAGATCCATGGCTGGCCGAATCGATCGATCATTTCGCCAGCGAGCGACCGGAACGAAGAACTCATCCCAATATTTGGGCGAAACGGCCGAGAAGAGCACGGACGTCCCGGGAACATGTGCTTTGTCATCTACTCGAAGACTGAAGCTCCGAGACGCGATGACCGCACCACCCTTGCCTTCGCGCAAGACGATCTGCGTCTCTCCCAAAATCGCGGGGCGCGCCAGCTCGCCAGGACGAACCTGGCGACCAACCGCGCGCTCGACATGCGTCACTTCGATGCGCGCTTTCGGATAGCGAGCGCTCTGACCGGCCGGAATCACCGCCGGAATATCGACCAGCGAAATTCCCACGTGCTCCATCAATTCCTTGATCCGATCGACGAGCTCCGCGCGCACACGTTTCGCCTCGGGTGTCGACGGCGCCACATTCATGACGAGTCCGACGCGATCGAATCGGCTCGCTCGCTTGGCCGCAACGGCCAGCGCGGTCCGCTTGGCCTCCGCGGCAAAGTCACTCTCAGGAAAACGCTTCGCAAACGAGGCGAGCAGTGCGGCATCGCCACCGAAACCGTGCGACTCGACATAGACGGCATTGCCCTCGGCACGACTGGCCCATTGGCCCCCGGCAAAGCCCGTCAGGAATTCGCGATAGGCGGCGGACGTGCCCGCGGCCCGCGCGACCTCAAAGGCCGGTTTCTCGAGTGCCGGCTGAAGCTCGACGATCAAGGGACTGTTCGGATATTGCTTCCGAAACGCGTCGAAGCCAGCGAGCGTCGGGTTGCGCTTCAGTTTGTGGAAATCCAGTCGTTCGCGCACTTGAACGGCGTACTTCGAATCGCCGTGATCGCGCATGAATCGGTAGTAGCCGGAAGGCGTGTCTTCTTCGAGCGCCGTCTTCCACGCTCCGCCCCCGCAACCGGTCATCGCGAAGAGCGTTGCGATCAGCAGGGCGCGCAGACAGAGTGCCGGCAGCAGCTGTGTTCGGGTCAGCATGACGGACCTTTCCCTTTCGCCACGGGAAGTTGGACGCAGCGAATCTCCTTCAAGATCGGTCGGCTCAGGAGATCTCTTTAGGGAGCCCGCGGGAATCCCGTCGATTGGAAAAACGTCACAGATCCGGGCCGTTAGGAGGCGTGTTCCGGCCCGGAGCGAGCTCAGGACGGGGATCGGAATGCCTCGGCGGGATGCCATTTCGTCTTTTTGGGGTCTTCGCGCCAGCGAAAAGGAAGATGTTCGACCTGCCCCGACTCCCTGGCCTGCGAGGCCAAGGCAATCCGGTCAGACAGGGGTGAGGAGAGCCAGGTCGACCTCCTCACTCATCATGGCTTCGGCGATCGCCGGCGCGGACTCGTTCTCGAGCTGGCTCGCATCGGAACCCTGAAATCCCATGATCGAATAGTGCGTCTTCGCCATCGAGCCGATATGACCCCTCCTGGACGAGTTCACGCAAACGGTCGAGCGGCAGCGCGACGTTCAAGTCGCGCGCGATGTAGCCGGTATCGATGTGGAGATGATTTGCTTCGATCTGGTCGGCGGTTGCTGTCGCGGGCAACCGCCGAAAGGAAGAATCGCCCCGAGTCGGATTCTGTCGTTCGAATTCCATGTCGAACGGGTCGTCGTCCTTCATGGAGATTCCGGCCGTCGAAAGAAGCGCCATGGATCGACTTCCAGGGCTTCTCCCGCTTGGGCCCCGTCGCGATCGATCGAATCCTTCGCCATCCTTCGTCTCCTATCGTCCAACCACGTATTGTCCATTTGCGATAGCCGGCAGATCGCCCGACTGGGTCTCACGATGCTATCAGAGACTGGAAATTCACAGATCGAAAAACGTCCACTCGCAATTGGAGGAAACTCGCTATGGCCACGCCCGAAGAGAGATTGAAATTCGCTCGAATGGTGACGACGGCGCTCCCAGCGCCCGAAGAAATTCGCGATGACTGGGGCTCGCTGATTCACGACACCGTCTTGCCCGAAGGCGTCTGGAGTCGACCCGGCCTACCGCCGCGCGACCGAAGCCTGATCACGATCGCAGCACTCTGCGCGCTCTACCGTCCCAATGAGCTCAAGCTCCATATCGGCCGCGGCCTCGACAACGGTCTCAGTCAGATGGAAATTTCAGAACTCATCATGCACATGGCGATCTACGGCGGGTTCCCGGTCGCCGTCGAGGGAATGGCGATCGCCCGAGCCGTCTTCGAAGAACGCGAGGCCGCCTCATGAGTGGGGCACCCTCGATCCGTAAAGAGTGGCTCGATCTCGTTCAAGAAGAGATCGTCGAACCGGATCGCCGAATCATCGACACGCATCACCATCTCTGGGGCCCGGGCGGCGCACTTCCCTACTCATTGGACGACCTGCTGGCGGATACCGGAAGCGGCCATCGCGTCGAGAAGACGGTCTTCATGGAATGCCACGCCGAGTATCGAAGCGTCGGGCCCGAGATTCATCGTTCGCTGGGCGAGGTCGAATTCGTGACCGAGCAGGCTTCGAAGACAGCGTCCGCTGGAGACGGCCAGGCGCAGATCGTCGCGCTGGTATCGAATATCGATCTTTCGTTGGGCGACGCGGCGGAAGAGCTCATCCATCTCCACGAAGACACGAGCAAGGGACTCTTTCGGGGAGTGCGTCATGTCGGTGCGAGCGCCGACATGCAGGACGGACTGATGCTGGCGGGCCGTGCGCCGCGAGATCTCTATTCACGCAGGGACTTTCGGGACGGCGTCGCGAGGCTCGGAAAATTGGGACACAGCTTCGACGCCTGGCACTATCACTATCAGATTCAAGACTTCACTCGCCTGGCACAGGCCGTTCCGGATACCCAGATGGTTCTCGATCATTTCGGAACGCCACTCGGCGCGGGCATCTGGACCGGCAAGCGTGACGAGATCTACGCTCAGTGGAAGGTCGACGTCGCCAAACTCGCACGATGCGAGAACGTCGTCGCCAAACTCGGTGGCCTCGCCATGCCGGACAACGGCTTCGGCTGGACGGACCGCGAGAGGCCACCCACGTCGGATGAATTCGCCCTCGCCCAGCGACCGTATTATCTCCACACGATCGATTGCTTCGGACCGCAGCGTTGCCTGTTCGAAAGCAATTTCCCCGTCGACAAGATGTCGATCTCCTATCCCGTTCTCTGGAACGGCTTGAAGAAGATCGTGCATGATTTTTCGGAGGACGAAAAAGAGGATCTCTTCTCGGGAACGGCGACCCGGGTCTATCGACTCTGAGTGCCGTCGCTGCGGCGACGGCGAAGACTCAATCCGCGGAGTAGCCCGGCTGGTATTTGAGTCTTCGACCCGCCGTCCAACCGGCGTCGACGGGATAGTCGGCTCCCGTGCAGGACAGACTCTCGTCCGAGGCGAGAAAGAGAATCATGCGTGCGATGTCTCGGATGATCTCGATACCCGGGCGTTCGCGATTGTGTGGAATCACACCATGCGTGAAAGCGATGGTGTCCATCGGGTC
>CAWLAJ010000088.1:0-14219 GCA_963854795.1 Deltaproteobacteria bacterium UBA4427
CGAGCTCGCCGAAGTCCTCGAGACGCTCACCACACTCGAGGGCGGCGTCGACGACTCGATTCGCGCTGGCCACCTGCGCGAACTCGCGCAGCTTCAAGAAGAAGATCTCAGCGACGAAGAAAGCGCCGTGGAAAGTTGGCAACGGGCCTTCGATCTCGACTCGAGTGACGCGGAAACGGTCGCCGCCCTCGAACGCATTCACCGAAAGTCCGACGATTGGCTCGCCCTCAAAGTCCTTTTCGAAACGGCCCTCGATTCGGCGCAGGAATCCGATCGCGCGTCACTCAGCGCGAGCTTCGGAACGCTTCTGCTCGATCACCTCGAGGAGCCGGAACGGGCGCGAAGCCAATTCGAATCCGCTCTCCAGACACTCCCGACCTGTCGACCCGCTCGCGTGGGCCTGCGACGTGTCGCGGAGCAGACCGGAGACGACGAGCTTCTACTCGAGCTGTGCGAACGCGAAGCGGAAGAATCAGCCGACGCCGGCGAGACCGCGGAGCTGGCGCGAACGGCGATTCCAATTCTCGAGGGCCAAGGACGGATCGAGGCGGCACTCGACTGGGCGATGCGCTGGAGCAAGGCGCTACCGGAGTCGCGGGAAGCACTCGAGCATAGGACCCAGTTCCAGAAGGAGTTGAATCAGGTCGAAGCCGAAATCGAAACACGACGCCGGCTCGCCAAGGTGCTCGTGGGTCCCGAATGCGCCGACTCCCTACGCCGACAGGCCGAGCTTCATCTCGAACTCGACGACGCCGAATACGCAGGCATGGCACTCGAGCTCGCGCTCGAAGAAGAGCCCGGCGAAACGAAAGCCCTGCGAACGCTCTGCAAGGTCTATCGAGGTCTCGGTCGAGCGCAGGATCTGGCAAGGGTTCTGCGACTCCTGACGGACGAAATTCCAGCCGAGGAACAGCCGGAGCCCCTCGAAGAGCTCGCCGAAACCCTGCAGGACCCGATCGGAGATCTCGATGCGGCGATCGTTGTTCGCTGGCAGCTGGCCGAACTCCCGACGGCTCCAGGGGATGCACACGAGAAACTCGAGACGCTGCTTGAAATGGGCGGACGTTATGCCGAACTGGCGCAGCTTCTCGAGACACAACGGCAGCGTCTGGGCGACGAATCCGATGAAGCCTTCGATCTCGACCTGCGCCGCGGCGCCATCTTGCTCGACTCCCTGGGCCAGAGCGAAAGGGCCGCGCAGATCTTCTCCGGCCTGCTCGAACGCCATCCGGACAACGAGGAAATCCTGGATCAGCTCGAGCGCGCTCTTCGTGTCGGCAACGATGCCCGGGGGCTCTGTGATCTAATCGAACGTCGTGCGGGCTGGGAAACGGATCCATCGCAGAAATGCGCCATGCATCTCGAGCGCGCGGGGCTCCTCGAAGAAGTCCTCGGTGAGCCGCTTCGCGCGGCGGATCTCTACGAAGAGATCATTCGCGATCACGCGGACGACTCGACGGAGAGCGACGCCTCCGAGCACGCCCGGGTGGCATCGCGTCGCCTCGAGAACCTTCTCGAATCGAGCGGTCAATGGGAGCGCCTGCGCGATCGTCTGATCGCGAGAGTCGGGGATCTCCCCGAAGAAGAGCAAGCCACGCTGCGAGAGCGAATCGCGGCGATCTGCTTCGATCGACTTCGCGACGTCGCCGGCTGCGCAAATCAACTCGAGGCCGTCGCAAGGATCGTCACCGATCGCGGACACGTCTGGCAGAAATTGGCAGAACTCTACTCGAGTGAGCTCGATCGACCCGCGGATTGGCTCCGGGTGACCGAAGCGGAGATCGACGCCGATCCAGAGTCGGAGCGCGAGCTCTCGCTGCGGGTCGCTGCCGCTCGACTGCTCCTCGACGACGAACGACGCCCCGCCGATCGGAGTGCGGACGAAGCCTATCCGCACTACGAACGGGCCCTGGAACTCCATCCGACCCATGCCGAGGCGGCGGAAGTCCTGGCCCTCTTTTTCTCCTCCGAAAATCGACACGAAGAGACGGTCCGAATTCTCGAAACGAGACTCGACGGGCTACGCGAATCGGGTGGCCTCGAAGCCGACGATCTTCACCTTCGACTCGGCTCGCTGCTCGCGACGTCCCTCGAAGATGACGCTCGCGCACGTCCGCATTTCGAAGCGGCTAGACAGGGGTTGGGCACGATCGCCCGCATTGCGGAACCCCTGGCCGAGCTCTACGAGCGTTCGGGTGCGTACGCGCAACTCGCCGAACTCGCGCGTGAATCGCTCCACGGCGAAACGAATGAAGAGGAAAAACTCGCATGGAGAGTGCGCCTCGCGACGAGCGAGCGACAATGTGGCCACCTCGACGAAGCCGCCACCGCCTATCGCGCCGCGCTGATCGACTCACCCGATGATCGTGAACTCGAAAATGCGCTGATCGACTTGTATGAGGAACTCGGGGAAATCGATCCACTACGCGAATTGCTCGAGAAGCGGCTGCCGTACGCGCCCGAAGAAGATGCCATCGATTTGCGCCTGCGTCTGGCAAGCATCAACAACGGACCGCGCAACAAGCCTCGCGAAGCGCTCAAACATCTTGAGTGGATTCTCGAATCCCACCCTCAACATCGAGACGCCTTCGATCAGGCGTTACAGATCGCCGACGCGATCGGCGAGCCCGAGAAGATCCTCACCCTGCTCGATCAGGCACTCGAAATTCCGCTTCCCGCTGTCGAGCGATCGGTGCTGCTCGAACGACGCGGAAAGCTGCTCGCGTATTCGCTCGACCGACCGGAGCAGGCGGTCGTCAATCTACGCGAGGCGCTATCGCTCGATCGCCGCAATCACACCGCTCAGATGGCGCTTCGCCAGGAGCTCGAGAAGCTCAATCGATGGCCGGCCGTGCTCGACTGCCTCTACATCGAAGCCGCCAACGCGAGCCCCGAACAACGCATCCGACTCCTCGAAGAAGCGGCCGAAGTTGCCTGGTCCCGCGTCAACCCCGACGCCTCTCTCCCTTGGCTGGCGCGCCTGCGCGACGAACGACCCGAGGACCCGGAACTCCTCGGTCGACTCGCGGAAGTCCATCGGCGTGCGGGCCGTTTCGAAGCCGCGCTTCGGGCCTACGACGAGGAACTCGAACTCCTGATCGATTCCGAGCAGAAATACAAACTCCACGTTCAACGCGCGCGTCTACTCGAGCGCGAACTCCACGCTCCAGGACGCGCGATCTCTGCCTATCTCCAGGCTGCGGAAACCGCCGATAACGACTCGGAGACGCTTGCGGAACTCGACCGTCTCTACGACACGATGGAACGCCCCTTCGAACGTGCCAAGATCCTGGAAGCACGAGTCGCCAAACTCGACGGAGCGGAGGGGATCGAACTGCGACAGACGCTGGCGACCCTCTATTGCATCAGCCTGTCGAAGCCGGAACTCGCGCTCCCGCACCTCGAAGCCAATGTCGCAGCGTCGGTTGGCAACGCCGCCGAAGAACTCCAGTATCTTGGCGCCCTCGACGCCGCGCTTCGCGCGAGTCGTCGACACGACGATTGGGCGCGCATCGCCGAGCGCGAACTCGAATTGATCGAATCAGACGAAGAGATTCGCGACGCAACGCCCTGCGAATACAGAAATTTCCTGCGCGAAGAACTGGCGCGGACTTGCGACGTCCTGCTGGGCGCCCCGGATCGCGCGATCGAACATCTCCGGAACCTCCTCGCTGACTCGGGAGAGAGCTACCCGCGCGTCCTCGATCAGCTACGGAGCCTTTATCGCAGAACCGGACGACATTCGGAGCTGGCCGAGAACCTGTCGCAGCATCTGAACGGAAATCCGGGTACATCCGCGGAATGGCTCGAACTCGCACAACTTCGCGAAGAGAAAGAGGCCAACCTACCCGCGGCCATCGATGCGTATCGGGCAGCCGAAGCGTGTTCCCAGGAACCTCTACAGGCGATTCGCGGACGACGACGCTGCAGCGAGCGACTTCGAGATTGGGCCGGGCTCGCCGATGCCCTCGAGTGCGAGTACCGCGAGGCATCCGCACTCGACCGGCGCGAGCGAACGACGATCGCCCGGCGGCTGGGAGATCTCTGTTGGCAGAGGCTGGGTTCTGGCGAGCGTGCCGCCGCCGGTTACCGCCTGGCTCTCGACCTCGACCCCGACGACCTCGAAGCCATTCGATCGCTGAGTGTCGTGACAGAGGCGAGCATGGATCCGGCCGACCTGATCCCGCTCCATCAGCGCGAGATCGAGCTCTTGGGGACAGAGCCCAATGGGCGCGAACGACGGGGCGAACTCTGGCGAAAACTCGCAACGCTCTATCGCAGCGACGACGAAACCCGACCCGAAGCCATCGACGCCTATCTCGAAGCGGAAAAGATCGAGCGACTTTCCGCACCGGATGAACTCGCGTTGGCGAGACTCTTCGAGTCGGTTGGCAACCTGGAAGAATTTTCCACCGTCTTCGGACGCTGGTGCGATCGCGAAGATGCAGGTTCCGACGTCAGCGACCATCTCGAACTCGCCCGAATGAACCAATCTCGAAATGAGTCGGCTCTGGCCGAGCAGCGCGCGGAACGTGCGACCGCCGTCGCGCCCGAGAATGCCGATGCCTGGAGCCTGCTCGCAGAATTGAAACGAGCCGATGACAGGCTCGAGGTCGCAGCGGACGCATTCGAACGGGCCGCCGATCACTCCAGCGCGTGGGAAGGCGCGGTTCATCTGATCGCGGCCGCCGAGTGCATTCGCGAACTCGAACTCGATCGGGCCCACGCGCTCCTCGTTCGGGCACGGCAAAACGATCCCGGCTCGATCGACGTCCCTGTCGCTCTTGCCCGAATCGCCGACGAACTCGATCGGTGGGAAGAAACCGAGCAGGCGGCCGAAACGACGCTCGATCTGGCACCCTGCGCGTCGCTCGACCCGAGCGTTCAACTCGAAGTCGCGGTCCTGGGTGGACGTGCCGCTCGCAAACTCGATCATCGCGAAGTCAGTCGAAGGCTCTTCGAAATCGCTGTCGGAATCGACGCAGATCATGTCGAGGCGCTCGAGGGCATCGCTGAAGCTCATTTCGAAGACGGCCACTATGGCCTGGTGCGCGCGCCTCTCGAACGTCGACTCGAGCTTCCGGGCGAGAATCCTCTACTCGGACGTCATCGAGCGATGGTCGCCCGAGGACTCGAAGCCGAAGACCTGTTGGATGGCGCCTGGACTCTCTACGAGGAAGCCATCGAATCCGACTCCTCGCTCGACGACGCCCATGAAGGTCTCGTTCGCGTTCATGAAAGAATGGGCCGTTTGAATCAGGCCGTGGACGCACTCGAGCGTTGGGCCGAGACCTCAGCGCATCCCGAGCGAAAGGCACTCGCATGGTTTCGCGCCGCCGAGCACGCACTGGCTTTCGAAGAGATCGCTCGGGCCGAAGAGAACCTCGTCCTCGCGACGAAAGCCGATTCGCGCCTCGCCCCAGCCTGGCTGCTGCTCTGTCAGCTCGTCGGAGAGCGAGGCGACGATTGCGAGACCCGACGCATCTGTCGTGACGCGCTCGAGGCGATCGAGCCCGGAGAGCTCTCCGCACAGATCTCGCTCCGTGCGGCGCGACTTGCGGAGGTCGCGGGCGACAACGACGAAGCGATCGAGCGCTACGGCGAGGCGACTCGCTGGGATCATCGGTGCAGCGAAGCCACACTCTGTCAATCGCGACTCATTCGCATGGCCGGTGATTGGGTCGAGGCGGACGCCGTGCTCGCGCGCTTCATCGAGTCCCATCCGGATCCCGAGAGCCCCACGCTGGCGCAAGTTCACCTCGAGCGCGGCCGACTTCTCTCCGGCCCGCTCGAAAACTTCGATCAGGCGATCGGGGCGTATCAGCGGGCACTCGTGCTGCAACCGGATCTGCGCGTCGCGACGACCGCGCTGGGTGGGCTGTTGCTGCATTCGAGCGATCGTTGGCGCGAGGCACTGGCGCTGCATCGGGAGATTCTCGAAAGCTCGCCGATCACCGCAGGTTCGCTTCGGGCGTTGGCGGGGCTGGCTAGACAGAGGCAGCAGGTCGAGATCGAAGAGAGTGCACTGGCGGTTCTTCGCGCTCTCGGCCTGGCTTCACCGCAGGAGGAGAGCGAAGCGCCGACGGGAATGCGGATGCCGATTCATCCTGGACCGCCGATGCCGAATGCGGACGACGAACGCCTGCGCCGAATCGCATACCAACTCCGCGAGGAACTCTGCGATGTGCTGAGTGAACCGGAAGCCGCGCGTCCCGATTGCGAAGACGCCGCTCTCGCGAAGGCGATCGAAGACATCTTGTCGATCGAGGACGAACTCAGTGCACCGAATCTGGCCCGTCAGAGCGCCGAAGATCGGCGCGAACTCTTCGGTGAAATCGCG
Organism: Deltaproteobacteria bacterium UBA4427; assembly: GCA_963854795.1. Classification (GTDB taxonomy): domain Bacteria; phylum Myxococcota_A; class UBA9160; order UBA9160; family UBA4427; genus UBA4427. The sequence goes on from CAWLAJ010000088.1 coordinate 6,341, forward strand.
GCACTCTTTCTCGACCCGGGTGGCAACGGCGGAGAGTCTCGCTACCGCGACGCCCTCGACCGGTCGCTCGGACGCTGGACCCGACGCAAGGTCAAGCGAGTCATCGAAGAAACGAGCTTGGCCGATTTCGATGAGCTCGATCACGAGGCTTGGGGCATCGAACTCCGAGCGATGGCAGCCGCCCAGTCCATCGATCGCAACGGTGGCGATCTCCGATTGATCCTGCGTGCACTGTTCGTCCTCGAAAGTGGCGACGAGTCGCAATGCCCACCGGAAGGCGCTCCGCTCGCCACGGCGGCGACGACTTCTGAAACAGCGCGGCGACTCCTGACTCGGATCACCACGACGCTCTGTGAACGACTGGAACACGCCGGATGAGCGGCGATACCCACGAGGCTTTGAACTAATGGCGCAACGAACGCTCAAGAACACGCGGAAGCATCGTCGAGTGACGGTTCGAATTCTCGTCGATTATCAGGCACGTGGTGCCATTCGTTGCGACTATGCGACGACGCTTGGAGCCGGTGGCATGTTTCTGGAAACGGAGCTCGTGATGAATCGAGGGGAATGCGTCAAGGTGCACTTTCGAATCCCTGGCGGCGAAGAGCTTCATGAACTCGAAGCGAGAGTCACCTGGCACCACGCCGCAAAGCAAGAACCCGGCGGCAACCTGCGTACGCCCGGCGTCGGACTCCAGTTCAGCGACCCGACACGATCCTCGCAGCTCGCCAGGGAACTCGAGGACTTCGCAGAGCGCTAGCCGCGTCCGACCCGCGCTTGTGTCCGTCGCCCGACGGCATGAAGCTCCGTCACGAGTCGGTGGTGGAGCCGATGCCCTCCCCTCTCGACGCGGATATGGGCCTTCGGGCGCGCACCGAGCAGCGCGAGATCACCGATCAAATCGACGATCTTGTGGCGAACGAATTCGTCGGGCCAGCGCAGTCCGCCCTCGTTCAACACCTTCTCGTCGCCGAGAACGACCGTGTTCTCGAGATTGCCGCCCAACGCCAATCCGGCTTCATGAAGCGCTTCGACCTCCTGGGCGAATCCGAAGGTTCTCGCCGGCGCGAGTTCGTGTTCGAAAACCTTCTCGTCGAGCGCCAGGATCTCGAACGTCTGACGACCGATACAAGAATGGTCGAAATCGATGCCATAGGAGATTCGCAACTCGTCCGAGGGCTCGACGCGAATCGACCGGTCCCCTTCCCGGATTTCGAAGGACTCTTCGATCGCGAGTTCCGGGCGCCGCTCCGATTGGACTTGTCGCCCCGCGGACCGGAGCCAGTCGACGAAGGGCGCTGCGCTTCCGTCCATGATGGGAATTTCGGAACCCGAGACCTCGATCCGGAGATTGTCGATTTCGAGAGCAAAGACCGTGGCCAGGAGATGCTCGACGGTCGCGACATGCGGACGTCGTGTCGAGATTTGTTCGGAAGTGTCGGTCTTGAGTGCCAATGTCGTCGCACGGGAAGAAGAGTGAATGGCTTCGACGACCGCCGGAATTTCGACGTCCTCCCCCGCTTCACCTTCGCCTAACAAAACGAAAGTGATACCCGATCCGACCGGAGCTCGGCAGAGAGCGATCTCGACGGGAGCGCCGCTATGCAGCCCGATTCCCTGACAGGCAATCCTGCGGTTGATCGTCGTTTGCTGCACCAGAGCTCCCGCGCGAAATCGAAGACGATCCTGAGATTGGACCCGGGGCCGTCGCGGAGGCAGTGCGCGCTACCCGCGCCGGCCGCTCTCCGTGATTCGGAATCAGTAGAACGAAGGGGCTACGGCGCCATCTCCACTCAGTCGATCAGCGTAGCGTGCGGACCCGCCGCGGGCATGGGGTGCGGGTCCGGGCCAGAGGTCGGAAATCAGGATCGCCTGGTCTGCTCTTCGATCGGGCCGGCGAGGGATTCGCGCACTTCCGCGAGAATTTCGGAGGCCGACTGATATCGATTTCCTGGATCCTTCTCGAGACATCGTTCGACGATCGAAGAGAGTGTCGCGGGGAGCTCGGGACGGATATCGCAGATCGTCGGCGGCGCGGTATGCACATGGTGATACGGAATGTTGCCCTCTTTGAAGGGAACGGTTCCCGTCGCCATCTCGAAGATCGCAACGCCGAGCGAATAGATGTCTGTGCGATGGTCGATGTTCTTGCCGAGCGTCTGCTCCGGGCTCATGTAATAGGGCGTTCCCGCAACGACCGTCGTATGGTTTCGAGCCTCCTCGACGACCTTCGCGAGTCCGAAGTCCATCAGCTTGACCGTCTTGTCGCGCGTCCACATTGCGTTGGCCGGCTTGATGTCGCGATGCACAACCTTCTTTTCGTGGGCGTACGCGAGCGCTTCGCAGAGCTGAACGAGCACATGGAGTATCCCTGACGGCGATATGGCGCCTCGACGGCGAAGAATCTCCTTGAGGGTCGTCCCTTCCACGTATTCCATCGCGATGTAGTAGCGACCCTGCTGTTCGCCCGTGTCGTAGACCGTCACGATGTTCGGATGGTTCAACTTCGCGGCCGCCTGCGCCTCGCGCATGAAGTTGGCGATCGCCTGGGGATTCTCCGTCAACGCCTGGGGCAAGACCTTGAAGGCGACCATGCGATCGAGCACGGTGTCTTTCACTTTATAGACGATGCCCATGCCGCCTCGTCCGAGTTCGCCGACGATCTGGTAACGGCCGTCGTCTGGCGTGCCGCCTGTGCGCGTACCCGCACCCGCACCCGCACCCGCACCGTCGCCGCGACCTTGATTGGTCGTTCCGAGCGGCTCTTCTTCAGCAGCCAGGGCACGCGTCTCCGCGAGTCGTTCCTCGACGTCGCGATAGTGGTAGTCGAAGGCCATCACCTTCTCGAATATTTCGACCGCGTCGCGTGGCTTTCCATCTCCTTGATAGATGACCGCGAGCTTGAAGTATCCGTCGATGCTGTCACGCGTGAGCTCGGTATCTCCGATCGTTTGTTGGAGCTTCGTGATCGCGAGCGAGAGCTGGCCTCGCGCGGCGAAGATGTCGCCTAGGATCGCCGCCGCCCGCCCGAAGTCATCATCTTCCTGCACAATCTTCTGAAGAACCGAAATGGCTTCGGAGTCGAGGCCCTGCTCGTGGTAGATTTCGCCGGCGCGCAAGAAATCGCCAGCCTTCTCGAGAAGCTCGGCTTCTCGCGCCGAATTTCCGACCAGGGCGTAGCATTCCGCGGCTTCCGTGAAGCGACCCGCCTTTTCGAAGGCGCCGCCCGCGCTGTCACGGTCGCCCACCATTTGAAACATCTCGGCGGCTTGCAGGAATCCATGCTGTAGCTGGTAACACTCCGCCGCCTTCGAAAATTGTTCGAGATTGCGATAGAGGTCGCCCGCTTCGAGATGGTCTCCGGCCTCTTCTAGCATCGCGGCGGCACGTTCACTCTCGCCCGTGTCGCGAAGATGCTGACCGAGGAGTCGCGCCGCGTCCGCAATGGAGCCCGACGCCCGCAGCGCTTCCGCCGCGCGTTCGACGTCGCCGGCCGCCCTGAAATGGTCCGCCGCTGCCTCATGATTTCCCAGTGTCGTCGCGACCTCTCCCGCTTCGAGAGCACAGCCGCCACGTTCGAAGACCTCGAAGGCTTTCTCGAGATCTTCTGCCTTCAGGAAGAGCTTGCCGGCCTGCCAGACGAGCTTCGACATCTCCGCGGACTTCTTCGGATCCATCGTCGAATTGCCGCCCTCTTCGGCGAACACGGTCTCGAGACATTCGCCGGCCGCACGCCAGTTCCGGCATTTCACATACATCGCGGCGGCGTGGCGCATGAAGTCCGTCTCGCGATAGCAATCCGCTGCCTGACGGAAGTTCTCTGCTTTTTCGAACATCTCGGCGGCAACGCTTTTCAAGTCGGCCTTCAGATAGCTATCAGCGGCCTTCGCCCATTCTTCCTGTTGGCCGTAGATCGACCCGGCCGACTCGAAATTCTCGCCCTGGAAATGAAGCTCGGCCGATTCGATGAAGCGATTCTGGTCATGGCGAATCTCGGCGGCGCGCACGAACTCGCCCGCTTCGATGAAATACTCCACGGCGACGTCGTGTAATTCGTGGTCCCAGAGAAGCTCGCCGGCCTCGATCAGCTCGCCTTTCTTCTTGAGCGCGCGCGCCAGCTTCTTGATCCGCCTGGCCGCACGCTTGTCGGTGTTGGGCACAGCATCGGCGTCCGCGCGCTCGCTGGTCGTTCGCGCGTCGCCGGATGGTTCCAGCTCGTCGCCCTTGCGACCGAGCAGCCCGACATAGAAGGCGAAGGTCAGCAATCCGAGCGGCAGCAGCACGAAGCGCAGAAAAGTCTCGGCCACCCACTCTTCCGCCGTCACCGAGAAACCGCGGGCCACATCGACGCCCTGGTCGATCACCCAGCGATTGAGAGCCTGAAGTTGGCGTCGAGTCTGGTCGGCCGCCACGGTCGCTGTGCCATAGCTCGCGAGCAATCCGAATGAACCCAGGACGCAGAGAAGGATCGCAAAGGGCAGCAATACGATTCTGGCGAGGATACGCACGATTTCGACTCATCCCGTTTCGGCTTCGTCCCGCCCAAGGCGGGTTGCCCGAACTGGTGCCCGGCACTCGAGACCATCCGATCCAGTGCAGGGCACTTCCTGGTCCCTATATCGGCCGACGGCAAGCCCCAAGTGAGTCCAGACTCGCGGCAGAATGGACTCGGACCCGAGCATCTGCCCTGGGCTCGCATATGCTCTGCGCGATGGCCTGCCCTAGACGCGTCTCCTCTCCGTCCCAAACATATGACTACGGGAATCGAGCCACGCTGATCCTGGTCCTGGCCGCAGGGTTCTTCCTGCTCGCCCCTGTCGTCTGGGCGGAGGATTCCGCCCCCTTTTCACTTCACGCCCACGATATCCGGGGACTCATCGAACAGGTGTGGCCGCTCCGGGTTGCCGACTGTGAGAGCGGGGAGACGGACCTGCTGGTTCTCAGCACGGACGGGGGGCCCCCGAACCAAAGCAAGCTGATGACCTGGATGCCCTGCGGGTCGGCCGTCCGGCCCGACGACCCACGAATCGTGAGAAGGCAGCTGCCCGAAGCCTCGGTCCTGGTGGATGTCGCCCGCGTGCCCGAGCGTGAGGGACCGCAGCTTCTCACCATTTCCGCCACGGGCATTCGCATCGAAGCGCTCGACTCGTCGGAGGAGCCGCTCGACTTGCAGATTCCAGGTGGCCTTCCGCTGCCGCCGCGACCGTGGGAAATCGGGCGGCTGCCGATCGTCGACGATTGGCACAGCAACGGACGCAGCACGGCGCTCGTGCCCTCTCTCGGCGGTGCCTGGCTGGTCGACCTCGTGTCGGGCGAGACACGGCTGCTCGAGATGCCGGTGTACGCCAGCTATATCAGCTACGCCCCCTTCATCCCGGCGACGGTCTGGAAGTGGATGATCCAGGAGGTGACCTGGCCAACGATTTCGCGCGGCGACGACAACGGTGACGGTCGCCTCGACCTCTTCGCACTTTCGCGCTGGGGAATCTGGATTTATCACACCGGACCCGATGGATTGCCGGACAAGCCGAGTCGACGGCTCGAGCACAGGCCTTTCGACGCGGACACCGAGCGCCGGCATGAAACGACGGTCAACAACTATTTTGCTCGCGATCTGAACGGCGACGGCCTTGCCGACCTGCTGTTGAACACGATCGTCGGCAGGCTCATGGACGGCCGCTCGTATTCACAGATCCTGCTCAACGGCGGAAGCGGTGTTTCCCTCGACGCCGAGCCGGACGCGATTCGCGAAAGCGATGGAGGACTGTCGGGTTTCAGTTTCGTCGACATCGATGGGGACGGAGTCGAAGAGATGCTCGAGACCACGATGGAATTTGGCATCGTCCAGATGATGCGGATCCTCGTCACGCGCAAGGCCAAGGCACAGGTTCGGCTGCTCGTTCTCGATTCCGAAGCGACTGGGGGAACCCGAACCCTCTTCGAGGATGAGTTCACTTTCAGCCTCAATTTCGGAGACAGCAGTCTGCGCGGCCTGATTCCCAGTATCGGAGACTGGAATGGGGACGGCATTCAAGACATGTTCGTCGCGAGAGGCGCGAGCGAAATCACCTTTCGGATGGGATCGCTCGACGACGACGACCCACTCTTCGGACGCGCACGCGGTCGACAACCGGTCGGGCTCGAGAGTGGCGAGAGCCGCATCGCGGACTTGAACGGGGACGGCCTGGACGACATCGTCGCCTTCACCGACACGGATCCGGATCAACCCCTCGTCGTCTTGGAAAATCGCGGTCGACTTCCGGGAACGCCACCGGCCCTGCGTGCTCAGTCGGACTGACGACGGACGAAACTCGTCGCCTCGACCCTGCGATTCCGGTTGCGCGCCTGGCGGGCTCGATCGCGCTTCTCGTGGTCATGCTGACGACGGCCATCGCACAGGGGTCGGCCGAGTCATCCGATCCGCCCTCGAATCGCCTGGCGCCACGGGTCGCCCTGCCCCCACATCCGCTCGACGTCCCCTAGCCAACCGAGGTCTGGCCCGAGACGGACCCGAGCGCCGAGGTCGTCGAGAGACTCTTTGCACCCGTCGGACGAGCCGGCATTCCGGACTCGCGGGCTCTCGTGATCGTCCAGGGTGGGCGAATCGTGCTGGAGCGTTATGTCGACGGATTCGATGCCTCGAGCCGTTTCCATACCTGGTCGATGGCAAAGAGTCTGACCCACGCCCTGGTCGGCATCTTGGTTCGTCGGGGCACGCTCGGTCTCGATGAGCCTGCACCGATCCCGTCGTGGCAATCGAGCGACGATCCCCGCTCGAAGGTCACGTTGCGACATATGCTGAACATGACCTCGGGCATTGGCAACGAGGACATGTCCAAAGGGCCAACGGGACCCGGTGACTTCGTCCAGGCCTTGCTCTTCGGCGACGGTGCAAAGGATTGACCGCGTTCGCCGCGGATGCCCGCCTCGTCCATCGCCGGGCAGCCATTGGGCCTATTCGACCGCCACGACCACCCTGCTTGCGGGAATCGTTGGTCGAGCGGATGCCGAAGATGCCCACGGACGCGCCGCGTTCATTCATGAAGCGCTTCTCGATCCGATCGGAGCCGGAGACATCGTCTTCGAATTCGATCGCGCGGGTCATTTCCTGGGCGGGAGCCATGTCTACGGCCGAGCCAGAGATTTCGCTCGCTTCGGGCTCCTCTATCTGCGCGACGGAGTCTGGGACGGCCTTCGAATCCTGCTCGAAGGCTGGGTCGATTTTGTACGCACTCCGGCCCCGGCGAAGAACAACGGGAGCTACGGCGGCCATTTCTGGTTGAACCTCCCGCCGAAGAAAGATCAATTCCTGCTCTTTCCTGGCCGACCCGAATGCGTCTTCGAAGCGAGCGGGAACAGCGGCCAATTCGTGATCATCGTCTGGACCCACGATCTCGTCATCGTTCGCCTGGGCGAAATGCAGACGACGAATGGGAATGAATTGAACGATTCGCTCGCGACAATCCTGGACGTCTTTCCCGAACGGCCGATTCTGGATGGGACGCTGCCATGAAGCGAACCCACAGAAATCGAATTCTGCAGGCGACGGGCCTGCTGCTCGTTCTTGGGTTGATCGTCGCAGCCGTGGGCGATCGCAACCTGCGAGTCCAGGCGAATGTCGGTGCCGGATACGTGGCACACCAGATCTGCTCATGCGTACACGTTGCGAACCGCAGTCTTGAATCCTGCCTTCCAGACATGTTGCCGGTCATGGATCGGATCCGATCGGAACTCGTCGATGTCGACGGACACCACGGAGTTCGCGCCTGGATTCCAGTCTTCTCGGACCGAACGGCGATCCATACGCCCGGCCTGGGCTGCGCCCTGGACTAGTGGCGGCTGGGACCAAGGCCGGCCGGCCCGATTGCGGTGTGTTCGT
>CAWLAJ010000089.1:0-14213 GCA_963854795.1 Deltaproteobacteria bacterium UBA4427
ATAGGCGGGTAGGGCAGGCCGGTTTCGCTGCTGCGAAGCGCTTTCGATCCGCTACGCTACGCCGCCGCGATGACCCGGGAGACGTCTGGGTCCGATTCATCGCAACGAATTCGAACAGTGATCGAACCGAGCCAAGATGTTCGGACCCGGTCGAGGAGATCCCGCAATGGCGGTAGAGCGCACCTTCGCAATCATCAAGCCCGATGCCGTCAAGAAGAAGGTGGCCGGACAGATCCTGGCTCGCATCGAGGAATCCGGGCTCGACATCATCGGCATGAAAAAGATCCAATTGAGCGAGCAGGCTGCGCAGGGCTTCTATGCCGTTCACAAGGAACGCCCGTTCTTTGGCGAACTCGTGAAGTTCATGACCTCCGGTCCCGTTGTTGCGCTGGTTCTCGAAGGAGAAGGTGCGATCAAGAAATGGCGTGATCTGATGGGTCCGACGAATTCGGACGACGCGCCCGCCGGTACGATGCGCGGCGATTTCGGTACCGACATCGAACAGAACGCCACGCACGGCTCCGATGCGCCCGAGACTGCGCGTCTCGAGATTTCCTACTTCTTCAATGCAGGCGAGATCACGGCTGTGACCGAAGCGCTGCCGGCCTGAAGTTCTTTCGGCGCCAGAGCCATCGCGAAACACGCAGGACACGAGCAGGTCGCATCAAGCAGCGATCAGTGGTGACCGATACCGGGTGATCTCCCATGGAGCCCCCCCGATGAAATACGCAGTCACAGCCGAGGGAACCCGCGGCGACATATTTCCCATGCTGGCGCTGGCAAAGCGCTTCGAGGCATACGGCCACGAGGTCGTCTTCTGCGCGCCACCCGATTTCGCACAGGCGGCGGGCGAGCGGGGGCTGGCCTTTCGCCCGGTCGGGCGCGACATTCGCGAGTTTCTGACGGAACATGCGCGTTCGCTACACGGCGGAGCACTCGTGATGGCGAAAGCCGCCGGGAAGCTCTTCAAGGACAACGTCGGTCGGCAATTCGCCGATCTTCATGGGGCCGCGCAGGGCTGTGACGGCATCGTCTCCGCCGGAACGCAGCTCGCAGCGAGTTCTGTCGCCGAAGCACTCGGCGTGCCCCATCGCTTCGTCGCCTACGATCCGACGCTGTTGCGTTCGGAATTTCATCCGCCCGTTTTCTGGCCGCGACCGAATCTACCTCGCTGGGCCAACTGCGTGTTGTGGCGGATTCAGGATCGGCTACTTCATTTCGCCTTGGCGAGAGAAGTGAATCGTGAGCGACGGACATTGGGTCTCGCGCCGACTCGCGATGTCTATCGTCTGATGCTGGGAACGCCAGTATTGGCGATCGAGGATCGTCTCGCCCCGATCCCAAGCGACATTTCCGGCGTGGACTGCATCGGGTGTCTGCATCCCTTCGACGAGGCACGTCTGCCGGACAAACTCGAAGACTTTCTCGCCGCCGGCCGCCGGCCTGTCTATATCGGTTTCGGAAGCATGACGGATCCCGATCCGAATCATTCGACCATGCTTCTGCTCGAAGCCATTCGTCGCGCGGACGTTCGCGCGATCTTGTCAGCGGGTTGGGCCGGGTTGGGTGGCGTCGCGCTGCCGGAGGAAGTCCTGGTGGTGGGTGCCGTGGACCATTCGACGCTCTTTCAGCGCGTGAGTGCGGTCGTTCATCATGGCGGTGCCGGAACGACGACGACCGCTGCACGCGCAGGGCGTCCCCAGATCCTGGTGCCTCATGTTCTGGATCAATTCCATTGGGCCGGACGCGTCCAGCGACTCGGCATCGGCCCCCCACCGCTGTTGCGGCGCAAGCTCACGGCCGAGGGTCTTGCCGATTCCCTGCGTGCCGTCTGTGGAAATGAGTGGCTGTCGCACAACGCAGCCGAATTGGGCCGTCGACTCAGGGCAGATCTTTCCGATCGTGTGGATCCGGTAGAGGCCATGACCGCGTCGATGGCCAGGACGGCGTCGACGTTGCCGATGACGGGCGGCTAGCCGCTCGCCGGGTCGGGCCGCTTCAGCTGGCGATGCCTCGCGCCATCAGGACGAGAAGCCCGAAATAGGTCAGCGTGAGCCAGAGCTGGTGGCTGCGAAGTGCGCGGGACAATTTCAATCCTCTTGGTGGCATTGTGGAGATATTGTGGAATCGTGGGTGGGTCGCAATGTGGGCACCGAACAGCGTCGCCCTTCCTTCTCTTCGTTCGCACGCGTTGGGACTTGAGCCCCGCACAGATCTTCTCCGCTCCAGATTGAAGAAGCTGTGTCGAGGGTCACTTCCAGATCGTCACGAGCGCCCAATTCGCCGTCGAATCGCAATTATTCGCCGCGAAAGGTCGGCGCCCGCTTCTCGCGAACGGCGGCGATGCCTTCTTGGGCATCGCTCGACTCGAAATTGCGGGCCTGTTCCGTCGCTTCGAATTGCAGCTGGTCCTCGATCGAAGCGTTCTCGGTGCGGCGAAGCGCTCGTTTGACCGCGCGAACCGCCTGAGGCGCGTTTTCGGCGATTTCGCGGGCGGACGCGATCGCTTCGGCGAGCACCTGCTCCCGTGGCAAGACGCGATTGGCCAGGCCGATGCGGCCCGCCTCGGCCCCATCGATCGTGCGGCTGGTAAAGAGCAGTTCGGAGGCGAGCGCGGGTCCGACCAGACGCGGCAGCGTCCAGGTTGCGCCCATGCCCGGATGAAGTCCAATGCGTGTGAAATTCAGGCCGAGCTTGGCCTCGCTTGCGACATAACGGAAGTCACAGGCCAGGGCGACGCAGAATCCCGCGCCGATCGCATGGCCGTTGACAGCGGCGATCGTCGGACAGGGGATATCGCGGATCGACAAGAAGAGTCGATAGAAGGTGCTCATGTCGTCTCGAATGCTTCGCCAGGCGATGCCGGGAGCCGCCGCACCGCGATCGGCCTGATCCTGGAGCATGTCGAGATCACCGCCGGCCGAAAAAGCCCGGCCTTCGCCGGTCAAGACGATCGCCCGAACGGAATCGTCCTGTGCGAGTTTGCCAACGCGGCGACGAAAGGCCTCGCCCATCGCCCGCGTCATCGCATTCAGGCGGGCTGGGTCATTGAAATGAAGAGTCGCGATCGTGCCTTCACGTGTTTCACGAACGAGATCGGTGTCGGACATAGCGTCGCAGAATAGCCTTCGCGCCCGTGCGCGCACCTGGTCGCGAAACGATTCGCCGCCAATTCCCGAATGCAGAAGGCCCTCGCCACAGTCTGGCGAGGGCCTTCTATTCATCGGGTATCGAACTCGGTCGAATGGCGTCGAATCCTCGACCCGTTGCTCGATGGGCGTGTTCAGTCCGAGCCACCCCTTCGCAGGAAGGCCGGCACGTCCCGGTCACTGGGATCATCGTCTGCCGTACCGCTTCGCTTGCGTAGGAAAGCCGGCGTATCGAGTTCATCCTCGAAGGGCGATTCGAAACCGAGGCCCGAATTGGACATGGACATGTCCGACGCGCCTTCGTGGTGCGAGGCTTGCTGCGCTCCCGCGGCAGCCGTTTGTTGCTGTTCGATCGGCGGCAGGCTGGAGTGGCCCTGTTCCGAGGCCATGGCCGGTGCAGCGGCCGGATCCTGGCGGATGGGCGTTACGTTCGGCGCGTCGACCATTGCGCGCTCGTGTTCGATCTCGGCGATCGGATCGGGAATCCTCCGCCTCGGCTCGGGCGGTGTTCGCCGCACCTCCTGACTATCGAGGCCGGTCGCGATGACCGTCACTCGAATTTCGTCTTCACCGAGCGATTCGTCGATCACGGCGCCCACGATGATGTTCGCATCCTCGTGCGCGGCTTCATGAACGAGCGATGAAGCCTCGTTCACTTCGAAGAGCGTCATTTCCGATCCGCCCGTGATGTTGATCAGCACACCACGCGCACCCTCGATCGAAAGATCTTCGAGCAGCGGGCTCGAAATCGCCGCGCTGGCCGCGTCGATGGCTCGCGTATCGCCCTTGCCGATTCCGGTCCCCATGAGAGCGACCCCGGCCTCATTCATCACCGTCCGAACGTCTGCGAAGTCGAGGTTGATGAGACCGTGAATCGTAATCAGGTCGGAGATTCCGCGAACCGCGTTCAAGAGAACCTGATCCGCGATCGAAAAGGCATCGCGAACAGCCGTGCCTTTACCGGCCAGCGCGAGCAAGCGCTGGTTCGGTATCGTGATCAAGGTATCGACGACGCCATGGAGCTCGTCGATGCCATGGCCCGCGTGCTTCATGCGGACACGGCCCTCGAAGGGGAAGGGCTTCGTTACGACGCCAACGGTTAGAGCGCCGACCTCGCGTGCGACCTCCGCGACGATCGGAGCAGCCCCTGTTCCGGTCCCACCCCCCATGCCGGCGGTCACGAAGACCATGTCGGAACCTTCGAGGAGTTCACGGAGTCGATCGCGCGCCTCGAGCGCAGCAGCGCGACCGCGATCTGGATTCGCACCGCAGCCGAGGCCGCGGGTGATCTCCGCGCCGAGCTGTACTTTGACCGACGCCTTGTTGTGCGCGAGCGCCTGGGCATCGGTGTTCGCCGCAATGAACTCGACGCCACTGAGCCCGGAGTCGATCATGGTATTGAGGGCGTTTCCGCCGCCACCGCCCACGCCGATGACCTTGATCGAAGCCCTCTGATGCGAGCTGCCTTCGAATTCAAGGAGTTCCTGGCCGTCTTCAGGGCCGAGTTCCAGAAGATCGACCGAGTCGTTTCTTCGACTGCTCGAATCCTCGGAATCGTCCCGGTTATTCGTACCGCTATCGCGGTTCTTTCGTTGTTTATTGCGATTATCGCTCTGCGAGCGAGAGTTCTTCTTCTTAGCCATGCGTTTCACCCCCCGACGATGCTTGGCAGCACCACGTAATGTACACGATTTACTTCGTTTTGTGCGTTTTTCGCCATGCTTTCTCGACTGCCCGCGACCGGATCAATCGAACTCTGCATAAAACCAATCCCGCATTCGTTGCTTGACACGTCCGAAGATCGATTCATCACGAATTCGGAAGAGGCTGCCACGCGCAGAGCGCTGTTGATTGACTCCGAAGACTACGAGTCCAACGCCCGTCGAGTACATGGGGCTTCGGACGACATCTTGCAGGCCCCCAATCGATGTCGGCAGCCCTTGTCGCACGGGTGCTTCGAAAATTTCCTCGGCGAGTTCAGCCATTCCCGAAAGTGCCGACGCGCCGCCCGTCAAAACGACTCCAGAAGGAATTCGATCGATCAAATCGGCGCGCTGCAATTCCTGCCGCGCGAGGCTGAGGATTTCTTCGACGCGTGGCTCGATGATTTCACACAGGATCTTTCGGGAAATCTCGCGCGGCTTGCGGCCACCGACCGATGGCACACTGATGATGTCATCCGAGCCGAGGTAGCGGGCGGAGGCCACGCCGAATTTCTTCTTGATTCGCTCCGCTTCGTCGAACGGTGTCCGCAGACCGACCGCAATGTCGTTCGACAGGTGGTACCCGCCGAGACCGAGCACCGATGTGTTCTTGATCGAGCCGTCTGCGAAGACGGCGATGTCGGTCGTGCCGCCGCCGATGTCGATCATGCAGACGCCAAGATCGCGTTCGTCGTCCGCGAGGACGGCTGCGGCCGAGGCGAGCGGTTCGAGCACGATATCGACGACGTTCAGGCCAGCCTTGTTACAGCATTTTACGATGTTCTGGGCGCTGGCGACGGCTGCCGTCACGATGTGGATCTTGGCTTCGAGTCGTACGCCGCTCATGCCCAGGGGTTCGCGGATTCCGTCCTGGTCATCGATGATGAATTCTTGTGGAATCACATGGATCACTTCGCGGTCCATGGGAATGGCGACCGCTTTGGCCGCGTCGATCACGCGTTTGATGTCACCTTCGCGAACCTCGCGATCCTTGACCGCGACAACACCATGAGAATTGAACGCACGGATATGGCCCCCCGCAACGCCGGCATAGACCGAAGTGATCTCGCAATCGGCCATGAGTTCCGCTTCTTCGATCGCACGTTTGATTGATTTGACCGTGGCATCAATATCGACGACGACGCCCTTTCGAAGTCCGCGACTAGGATGGGTTCCGATTCCGACGATATCGATCCCGTTTTCCGTTTCCTCTGCGACGACCGCACAGATCTTCGTCGTACCAATGTCGAGCCCGACGATGACCTCGTCCTTCTTGGACATAACATCCCCCCTTTCCCCTCTCGAGGAATTTGAAATCCCAATCCAGGGACTTCATGAATGGACGGCTGGACACATCCGTACCTCGCCGCCACTTGTTGTCCGCCTCTATCCAGAGGCGGGCTCGGTCCGCAGAACCGCACGATCCGCGTACCGGAGATCGATCAAACGCGCGTTGTGAAGACTTGATTCCTCACTCTCGAGGAGCATGGCAAGCCTTGCTATGCGCTGTTCCAAGAATCTCACGCCGAGGAGGGCGCGTGGGCCCTCCTCGCCGATCTGCAATTCGTATCCCGAGGCCTCTGGGGGCCCGGCCGTGGCAGCAACGAGGCCATCCGACGCCAGGTCCGAGGGAAGCGCGGGCAGATGCAGCGTCAGTTCGCTCGGGTTGCCGGCAAGGACACGATGGCGGCGAAGCTCTTCGAGGATCGTGATCGCCGGCTCCGGCAGGATGTCGCCCTCATCGATCTTGCCGAGCACGAGAGGCAGCGCACCACCCGGCTCCACACGTCCCGTAAACCGCTCACCGCGCTGATCGATCAATACGATCTCCGGCGACGCGTCCATGGTCCAGCGCGCAACCGCGACTCGTTCGACGACCGATACGATCAACGTTCCGCCCGGAAGACGAAGACTGCGAATGGATTCGACCCAGGGTTCGGATTCAATCGCCTCACGAACTCCAGATGCCTGAATGGAGTCGAGTGGATGGCCGATCTCGAAGTCGAGACTGCGCACGATGCTATTGGGCGTGAGCGCGGAGACACCTTGCACGGCGATCTTCTCGAGTCGCGCACCGCGCAAGAAGAAGAACTCCGAAAGCGGGAGCGCAAAGAAGAGGCCGCCGAGGAAGGCGAACACGAAGAGGATCGGCGCAATGCGGCTGCGCGTTCTGGCGCGACGATTCGCGCTCTCTGCACGACTCCGTAGACGTTCCATCCGCTTTCGTTCCTGGAGACGTTTGCGAGCGAGATGATCCCTGGCTCGCTTTGCGCGCGCTTCCGCGGCAACCGTCGTACTCGGTCTTCGCTTGCCGGACCGTTTGCTCGCGTTCGAGGATCGCGATTTCATGGTTGGCCTTTCTCGCTGAGGTGGGAGGACGCGTCGCGCTGATCGCGCGATCCACCGCCAAGAATCTTCACTTCCGTTTCGAGTTGGATGCCGGTTTCACTCTCGACTGTCTTTTGTGCGCGTTCGATCAGGCGGAGGACATCACTGGCAGCCGCGCCGCCATGATTCACGATGAAATTGGCGTGTCGGGTCGAAATCTGGGCGGCGCCTTGGCGTGTGCCCTTGAGGCCAGCGGCCTCGATCAGTTGGCCGGCGAACTGGCCGGGCGGGTTTCGAAAGACCGAACCACAGCTGGGGATGTCGGTTGGCTGTGTTGCCTGGCGATGGGCGAGCAGGCGATCGATTTCGCTCTGGACCTTCGCCTTTTCGCTCTCTTCGACCGTCAGGCGCGCCGCCGTAATGATCGATCCGTCGGGAAGACCGGCAAGTTCGCGATAGCGAAAGTCGAGGTCGACTCGCTCGATCCGGCGGACGTTGTCACCCCCGCGACTCACAATTTCGATATCAGCGACGACGTCCTTCAGTTCGCGGACACCGATACCGGCGTTCATGGCGACCCAACCGCCTAACGTGCCCGGAATGCCGACGCCGAACTCCAGACCGCCGAGAGCGTTTTCGATGCAGTAGCGAATGATCGTCGCGTGCGAGGCGCCAGATTCGACCGAGATCAGTTTCGATCCGTCGCGCTCGATCGCGCGCATTTTCTTGAGCCGTATCACGACGCCTCGAATTCCGTCTTCACGAACGAGGATGTTGAATCCGGCACCCATGACAATCGTGGGGAGTTCGTGGCGAGCGCAGATTTTCAAGAGTTCACAGAGCTCGTCACGGTTCGCCGGTGTGGCCACCGCGTCGCCGGGTCCGCCGATTCGGAGCGATGTATGACGCGAGAGCGGAACATCGAATTCAATCCGCTCGGCGAGCCGACTCTCGAGAATCGTTCGTGTCGCCGGCTCGATCACGAATCGCCCCCCGCTCGCGCGTCAATCGCCGCAAGCAGCTTGGGGCCGAGGGCCGAGATGTCGCCGGCGCCGAGGGTGAGAACGAGTTCGCCTTGCTCGAAGCGATCGGGCCAACCTCGTTCGATGTCGTCGAGGGAACCGCCGTAGGAGATCGCGGGGTGACCGGCTTCGCCGATGGCTTCCGCCAAGCGTCTCCCGTCGATTTCGGAAATCGGTTCTTCGCTTGCGGCATAGATGTCCGTGATCACGACCCGATCCGCGTCTGGGAAGGCGTGCGTGAATTCTGCCCAGAGATCGCGAGTGCGCGTGTAGCGGTGGGGTTGAAAGAGTGCGGTGATCCGTCCCGCATGAATGCTGCGTG
This sequence comes from Deltaproteobacteria bacterium UBA4427, assembly GCA_963854795.1. GTDB lineage: Bacteria > Myxococcota_A > UBA9160 > UBA9160 > UBA4427 > UBA4427. The sequence goes on from CAWLAJ010000089.1 coordinate 8,525, forward strand.
CGCCGGCGAGCGTGGCGATAATTTCAGCCGGATGATGTGCATAGTCGTCGATGACTTCGATGCCACGCGCAGCGCCCTTGTGCTCGAAGCGTCGAACGACGCCCGGGAAGGTCGAAAAGGCCTCGGCGAGAATCGCGGTTTCGACTTCCTGCTCGAGGGCGATGGCGATCGCAGCGAGTGCGTTCAAGACATTGTGTCGCCCAGGCATCAAGAGGTCGAAGCTGAACGACTCGCCGCCTCGAATGCGGACGCGGCAGCGCTGCCCGCCCGGGATGATCTCTACGTTCTCGGCGCGAACGTCGGCTGCTTCCGTAAAGCCGAAGCTCGTTTGTCGGGATCTCAGTCGCGGTGCGATCTCGAGGACGCCCTCGTGATCGATTCCGAGGATCGTGGTTCCCCAGAAGGGAACGCTGTTCCCGAACTCGACGAAAGCTTCGAGGAGAGCCTCCCGCGACTCGTAGTAGTCGAGATGTTCCGGATCAATATTGGTAATAGTTGCCAGGACGGGTTGAGCCAAGAGGAATGACCCGTCGCTTTCGTCGACTTCGGCGACCAGGAGATCGCCCGACCCGAGTTTGACGGGGCTTGCATAGCCGCCGGGTCGCGGAACGCGACCGCCGATGAGAGCCGTCGGATCGAGACCGGCCGCCTCCAGAAGATGGGCGGCCATGGCCGAGGTCGTCGTCTTCCCATGTGACCCCGCGATCGCGATTCCGTCCTTCGTTCGCATGACTTCCGCGAGCAGAGTACCGCGACTGATGATTGGAATCTCGCGGCTGCGCGCGGCTTCGAGTTCGACGTTGTCATTGGCGATCGCCGAGGACCGGATGACGGTGTCCGTGGTTCCCAGGACATCACCGTCGTGGCCGAGCGAGATGCGGATTCCGAGATCGCGGAGCCGTTCGGTCGTAGGGCCCTCCGTGAGATCGGACCCGGAGACCTCGAACCCCCTTGCATGGAGAAGCTCGGCGAGCGCCGACATGCCGATGCCGCCGATGCCGACGAAGTGGAGATGCTTCAGTCTCCGTTGCATGGCGCGACCTCCGAATTCGACGAGGGTCGTCGGGCGCCGCCGCCTAACGCTGCTTCGCAATGGTCGATGATCTCTTCGGCCGCGTTTGGACGCGCCAGACGCACGGCGGATTCGCGCATCAAGACGAGTCGACCGGGCGAAGTCACGAACTCCGCAACGCCTTGGGCGAGTGCCGTCAGATCGAGTGGTCGAGCATTCAGGCATCGGGCCGCACCGGCGGCTTCGAGAGCACGCGCATTCGCCCTCTGATGATCGTCCGCCGCGAATGGGTAGGGCACCAACAGAGCTGGCACGCCGGCCAGTGCCAACTCCGCGACCGTCAGCGCCCCGGCGCGGCAGATCGCCAGGTCCGCCCAGTGATATCGGGCGGGCATGTCATTCTCGAAGGCGACGACCTCGGCCGAGATTCCGAGTTCGGCATAACGTTTGGCGACCGCTTCACGATCAGCCTCGCCTGCCTGATGAAAGACCTCGACCGAGTTTTTTGCCAGCCGCGCGAGAGCTTCGGGGACGTTCTCGTTCAGCTGGCGCGCGCCCTGACTGCCACCGAAGATGAGAATGCGAAGCGGAGTCCTGGGCGGCCCTGATTTCGGCTTCTTCGCAAAGGCTTTGTAGAGAGCTCGCCGCAATGGGACACCCGCACAGTGGCTTCTTGCCCGTGCCGGAAGCGCTGCCCGAGTCGCCTCGAATCCGACGAAGACTGTACGTGCGAATCGTGAAGTGATTCGATTCACCCGCCCGGGAATCGCGTTCGGTTCGACCAGAAAGAGCGGCCGACCACTCAACCAGGCGGCCAACGCGGATGGCATTGCGGCATAGCCTCCGACGGAGAGGACCGCATCGGCCTTGAACTTTCGCATCGCGCGAGCCGCGCTCACAACGCAACGCAGGATCGAAAGGACGCTGCGCGCTCGACCCGTCAGGCTGCGGCCCATGAATTGTTCGCTAGGGAGAACTTCGAGCTTGAATCCGGCCGCGGGTACCAACCGCGATTCAAGGCCTCGCGACGAGCCGATGAAGAGGACGTCGTCGCCGCGTCGGGCGAGCGCTTCTCCCAGTGCGAGCGCGGGCGTGACATGTCCGCCCGTTCCGCCTCCGGCGATCACCCAGCGCCTTGCCATTTGACCTCCGATTTCTTGCGAGCTGGACGGTGCGGCGGATGGCGTCGAGCGACGCCCAACAAGATTCCGAGTGCGACACAGCTCATCACCAGTGACGTGCGACCGTAAGAGAGGAAGGGGAGTGTCAGCCCCTTGGTTGGAACGAGTCCCATCACGACGGCGGCGTTCAAGAAGGCCGGGACCGTGAGCAGCGTGACCATGCCGAACGCGCAGAGCAAATCGAATCGGTCGCGGGCTCGTCGTGCCGCTCGGGTTCCCGTCACCCAGAGCGCCGCAAACGCGCCCAACACGAAGAGCACGCCGACGAGACCCAGCTCTTCCGCCACGAGTGCGAGCACGAAATCTGTGTGGACCTCGGGCAGGTATTCGAGCTTCTGACGACTATTGCCGAGCCCCTGGCCGAGCAACCCCCCTTGACCGAAAGCCACATAGGATTGAACGAGCTGCCATCCCGCGCCCTTCACTTCGCGGAAGGGATCGAGGAACCCGATTACACGTAGCCGCGCGTATTCGTTCATCGCAATGTAGACGCCGACGAAAACGACACCGACCGCTCCCGGAAGTACGAAGCGTGGCCAGGGCGTTCCCGCGATGAAGAGCATGAAGGCGACGAGTCCGACCAATACGACTGCGCTTCCGAGATCGGGTTGCAGCAGCAGCAAGCCAGCCGGGAGCAAGGCGATGCCCGCTGCCTGAATCGAACGTCGCGTCGAGAGTTCGCGGCGATCGTCCCTGCGAGACAGCCAGGCGGCGACCGCGAGGATCGTCGCGAACTTCGCGAGTTCGCCTGGCTGGAATCGAAGGTTCATCCCCGGAACCTCGAGCCAGCGACGAGCGCCGTTGACCTCGACGCCGAAAACGAGCGTCGCGATCAGAGCGACGATCGTGAGGAGCCAGAAGGGAAATGCCAGATGCCGCAGCGCGCGCGCCGGAAGCGCATAGGCACCCGCGGCCGCGGCCAGACCAAGTGCCACCCCGATCAAATGGTCCGAAAACAGCGGTGGGAAGCGGCTGTCCAGCGCGAGTGCGGCGGTTGCGCTGTAACTCATCACGACACCCACTGAGAGAAGTAGAGCGGTCGCGATCGAAATTCCCGGATCGACACCGGGTTCTCGGCGACCTTTGTTATGCGCGGGGTTTGCGCTCATGGCCTCAGATCCTGCAACTCGAGCTTTCGAACGGCCGACTGAAAAGCCTGTCCGCGGTCCGAGAAGCTCTCGAATTGATCGAAACTCGCGCAGGCGGGCGCGAGGAGAACGACGTCGCCGGCTTCCGCAATCTCCGCGGCGCGTTCGACCGCCTTTGCGAGATCGTCCACGCGTTCACAGGAGACGTGCCCGGCGAGCGCCGCTTCGAATTCGAAGCCGGCCTCGCCGATGAGAAGAGCCTGACGCACTCGCCGCGCCGCACTCTGCGCGAGCGGAGAGAGGTCTCCACCCTTGTGCCGACCGCCGACGATCCAGACGATTGGGCCGGAAGTGGTTTCGAGTGCGTGCACGGCGGCACCGACGTTCGTCGCCTTCGAATCATCGACGTAGCGCACGCCGCGAATCGAGGCGACTTCTTGCCGGCGGTGAGGCAAGCCCTCGAAACTCGCGAGCGCCTGCGTCGCGGCATCGAGATCGAGTTCGCTGTCGAGGGCGGCCAGGGCGAGCAGCGCGGCGAGCAGGTTCTCGCGATGATCGGAAATAGAGAGGCCGGCATCCGACAGGGGCGCGAGTCGTTGCACGCCGTTTCGGCGCACGATCGCGTTTTGGCCGTCCAGCCATGCGCCTTCGCCATCAGTTGGAGCCCGCCCAAACCGGAGTCGCTCGACGCCGTCGGGAAGGGCCATGTCGCGAACGACCGGGTCGTCGCCGTTCAAGACGGCACAGTCGCCGGGTCCCTGTCGCGCGAAGATTCGCGCCTTGGCGGCCTGATAGCCTTCGAGATCCCGATGGCGATCGAAGTGATCGGGGCTCAAGTTGAGCAGGACCGAGACGCGTGGTCGAAATTCATCGACGCTTTCCAATTGAAACGAGGAGACTTCGAGAATCGCCAGGTCGAGGGGCGCGCCGACGAGTTCGAGCGCGGGTACACCGACGTTTCCGGCGGCACGAGCGCGCAAGCCTGCGGCACGCGCCATCGCTTCGATCAAGAGCACGACCGTCGACTTTCCGTTCGTACCAGTCACGGCGATGATGGGAATGGCAAGCGCGCGGTAGCAGAGTTCGATGTCTCCCCAGGCCTTACGTGACGTATTCTTCCAACGAGCCGCTGGAATTCCAGGGCTCGGAACGACGAGGTCGTATTCGGAAAGGTCCGGAAAGGGAACGCCGGTTCGAGTTTCAATGTCCGCGCCGAGAGCGTCGGCATCCTTGATAGATTCAAGCGGCCGCTCGTCGGCGGCAAGCACCCGCGCGCCACGTTCGACACAGAAACGTGCGGCCGAACGTCCGGATAAACCTAGACCTAACACGAGGACGCTTTGTCCTGCGAGTTCCAGCAATTCGTACTCCAGCGCCGCGCGATCGCGGCTTTTTCAGCGCAGCTTCAGCGACGAAAGTGCTACGAGACCCAAAATGATCGAGACGATCCAGAAGCGAACGACGATCTTCTGCTCGGGCCAGCCAAGCTGCTCAAAGTGATGGTGGATCGGCGCCATGCGAAATACACGCCGACCGGTCAACTTGAATCCGACCACCTGGATGATCACGGAAAGTGTTTCGATGACGAAGATTCCGCCGACCACGGCCAGCAGGATCTCTTGTCGGATCAGGACCGCGATCGTGCCCAAGGCTCCGCCCAACGCCAGTGAACCGACGTCCCCCATGAAGAGTTCCGCCGGCGACGCGTTGAACCAGAGAAACCCGAGGCCTCCGCCGACCAGCGCGCCACAGAAAATGGCGAGCTGGCCTGCGCCCGGGACGTTCTTGATCTGGAGATAGTCGGCGATGCCCGCATGACCTGCGGCATAGGAGAGAAGCAGGAAAGTTCCCGCCGAGATCATCACAGGCCCGATCGCCAGACCGTCGAGTCCATCGGTCAAATTGACGCCGTTGGACGCCGCGACAATGATGAAGGTCGCCAGCGGAACGTAGAGCCACCCGATATTGGGCGTGAAATTCTTGAAAAACGGCACGGCAAGTTCCTGATCGAATGCCGGACTCGTGTAGATGGCGATCGCAACGCCGAAGGCGAGTAGGAATTGCCAGAAGAGTTTCGTGCGCGCGGAAATGCCGACACTATTTCGTTTCACGACCTTTTGATAGTCGTCGATGAAGCCGAGTACTCCGTAACCGGCCGTCAGGCCCATGACGATCCAGACAAAGGTATTCGTGAGATCCGTCCAGAGGAGAACGGAGATCAAGAGCGACAGCAGAATCAGGATGCCACCCATCGTGGGCGTTCCTTCCTTGGCCGCATGGTCGGGACCGATTTCGCGAATCGGTTGTCCGACTCGGAGCTTGGCGAGGCGGCGAATCAACCAGGGGCCAACGATGAAGGAAATGAAGAGCGCGGTGAGGGTCGCGGCCGCCGTCCGGAAGGTGATGTA
>CAWLAJ010000090.1:0-13996 GCA_963854795.1 Deltaproteobacteria bacterium UBA4427
GTGCCTTGTTCCCAGTCGTCGACGGTCTCGGCGTCCGCCCAGCGCGTGTTGGCGAGGCGGCGTTTCAGGTCTTCGAGCTCTTCGTCGGAAATCTTGATTTCGAAGGGGGTGATCTGGCTCATCGTTCTGGGCTCCGTGGCTTGAGTTTGCGGGCGTTCGTCATGATCGGAGATGACGAAGGTCGCGTAAAGGCCCCCCGCGCGGACCCCGGATCCAGAACCGATACGCTATGGCTTTCGGGGTAGCCGAGAACGCAATCAGACCATGCAGGGAGACGATGATGAGTGAATCCTCTTTTACGATGATCGAGAACGGGCAGGTTCATGAAATTGGCGCGACGATCGATGCTTCGCTCACGCGACTCGAGACCGCGCCTGTGCTCGAGGCTCTCGGCTGGACCCAAAAACCTGAGGGGCTCTGCCAAGGCGACGTCTGCATTCCCATCGCTCAGAAACCCGATCTGATCACCGAGCAGGGTATCGATCTCGTCGCGTTAGGCGAAGTATTGGGACGCCCGGTCGCCCTCGACGCGCCGGAGTCGGTTGTCAGCATCGGTGCCGAGACCGCGGCGCATGGCGCCGAGCTGGCCGGAGGATTCGCCCCTGACTTCGTTCTTCCCGATCTTACGGGCAAGGAGCATTCGCTTTCGAGCTTCAAGGGCAAGAAAGTTCTGCTGATCGCCTACGCCTCCTGGTGAGGCTGCCGCGAAGATCTGCCCGTGTGGCAGGCGCTGTACGAGGAGCTGGGCGACGAAGGATTTGTTCCGATTACCGTGGCCCTCGACGACTCGGCAGAGTCCGCGCGCCCCTATGTCGAAAAGGCGGCTCCCACGCACCCAAGCCTGATCGATAGCGAGCATGTCGTCGCTCATCGGTATGGAATGATCAACGTTCCGACCATGGTCTGGATCGACGAAGAGGGCAAGATCGTTCGGCCCAATTCGCCGGAATACGGAACGGATATGTTCATTCAGTTCAATGGGGGCCGCGAGTCGGGTCCCTTTCTCGACGCGGTCCGAGCCTGGGTGAAGACCGGCGAGGTGCGGACCGACGAGATGGTTCCTTCACACATGCCGCCGCCGACTGCCTACGAGGAACTCGCGCGCGCCGAGTGGTCACTCGCTTGGTTCCTGCACCAGCGCGGTGCACGGGACGCGGCAGCGCGACATTTCGATCGCGCGGGTGAGCTATCGCCGGATGATTGGACGATCCGCCGCGGCTCCATGCCGATTCGGGGACAGAATCCGATGGGCCCCGAATTCTTCGAACTCGCAAAGGATTGGGAGTCTCGCGGCAAGCTGGGGTACGCTGAAATGGCCGCCCGTCGAAGCAGTGATGGATGTCCTCGACGATGAACCTCTCCTCGCTCGATGACCTCGATGTCATCGGCCCCGACACCTAACTGAAGGTCTTCTGGGCAGGCTGGCGGATGTTAGCAAGATCGATCTCGATTTCGGACCGTCACGCCGAGTCACCCCTTGGATGGGTGAATTGCCGGCTGATCTTCGTGTAGCCTCTTTGACCGGCCGTCGGGCGATCCGGCGATTCCGAATTGGAGAAAGACAATGATCGGGTACTCGACGATTGGTGTGAACGATATGGACCGCGCGGTCGCATTCTACGATGGCCTCCTCAGCGAAATTGGTGGCAAGCAGCTCATGGGCATGGACCGCATCAAGTTCTATGGGGCGGGCGACGGTGGCGCGATGCTCGCGCTTTGTATCCCCTACAACGAGAAAGAGCAGAGCCACGGGAACGGCAACATGATTGCCATTCCAGGCGGATCGCGTGAAGGCGTCGACAAGCTCTACGCGCGGGCGATCGAGCTGGGCGCGACGGATGAGGGAGAGCCGGGAGAGCGGATGCCGAGCTTTTATGGCGCCTACGTGCGCGATCTCGACGGCAACAAGCTCTGCTTCTTCGAAATGAAGGCGGGCTGATTCGTTAGTCGTTCAATTTTTCGGCGAGATGTCGATGGAAGCGCAAGAGACACGCTTCCTGCTTGCTGAGGGCCCCCGGCTGCCAGAGCTGACTCGCTATGCCTCGCAGGCGGGAATGTCCTCGAGATGGACTTTGGTTACGGCTTCGATCGATGCTGCGACGGCATCCGGGTTCTCCTTGAACTCCGGAGGCGTGAAGGCGTGAATTCGAAGATGGATATGATCGTGTCGGTCGATCTGCATCTCATACCAGGACCCGGATGACTGCCCTTCGAAGAGTGCGATGAGCAAGCTCGGAAAGACCTGGGTCACAATGAAAGCCGGTGCCCCGCCGGTCCCCGGATTTTCGAGCAACGCCTAGGGTCCCTGGGAATCGGCAGCATACGTGCCTTTGGCTGGGTTCGTTCTCTGCAGAGAGTCTGTATGGATCCCGAGGTGGTGATACGACTCCATGAAATTGTCGACCATCACTTTCCAGTTCCAGGGAGAGTCGAAGTCCAGAACGCCGATCGTGACCATCTTTTCGAGATTGAAGGCCTCGAGTCTCTTGTCGAGCCCGCCCAGGTTTTTCGCAAAGGCTTCCGGTTCGGCGGCGAGGCTCACGAGCACGAAACCCTGCCACGATTCGGTCGGCACTTCGAGCAGACGACACCGACTGCGATCGAACTCAGGGGTTTCGTCCATCAGCGGCGCGCCAAGCAGAGCCCCGTCGAGTCCATAGTTCCAGCGGTGGTAGGGGCAGACGAGCGATTTCGCATTTCCCTTCCCTTGCGCCACGGTATGGGCTCGATGGCGACAGACATTCGAGAACACTCGCAAGCGTCGATCTTCGCCGCGCACCATGACGAGCGGTTCGCCGAATAACTCGGTCGTCGCGTAATCGCCTGGCTCGGGCAGCGAATCCCAGCGCAGGACGGGATGCCAGCCGGGTCGTAGTAGGCGATCGATTTCGAGTTCGAAAAATTCGGGATCGTGATAGCACTCAGCAGGAAGGGCGAGTCCGTGGGCCACGCTGTGCTGGAGCAGTCGCTGGTAGTCTTTCTCCGAACGGTCGGTCACGTGCAATTCATAACACGAGCGAAATCTTCGATCGGGCCGGCAATCTGCTGAGCGATTGCCGGCCCGATGCGACTCGCTGCTAAGTCCGCTCGAGTGGCCTGGATCGGCCTAATTTGGGCGCTCGCCCGCATCGATCTTCTGGTATAATCGGGTTGTAGGTCGCAGGCGGGCGAGCGACGACCGATCGCCCTTTTCTGATGTTCGGGCAGGAGCCAATCCAGAATGACCAGATCCGACCCAGGCTCGGCGCCTCGCTTGACTCTCGTACCGAGCGCTGAGCCCTCGTTCGTTCGAGAGTTCACCGGAAAACGAGCTGCGACGTCCCATCGGCTTCTCGATGCCTGCTCGAAGCTGATCATTCATTCGGGCTTCAAGGCCGTTTCGATCACGGCCATTGCCGAAGAAGTCGGGATTACTCGACAGACCGTCTATCGCTATTTCAACAACTCGAATGAGATCATTTCGGCAACGCTCTTTCGAGCGGGTCGAGAGGTTCTCGAAGCGCAATATCTGGCATTCAGACAAGAGGGCGAGCCCCGAGACCTGATCGTGACGGCCGTGATGGCTACGCTTCGCATGGTGACGAACAATGCTCTGCTGTCGAAGGCGCTGATGACCGGAGGCAACCCACGTTTGCTTTTCGTGGGTACTCTCGACAAGAGCATTGCGGACCGAACGGTTGCGGAGCTTCGACGGATCGGCGACCGCGTTGGATGGAGTGAGGAGGAATGTTACGAAGTGAACGAGGTCCTCATTCGTACCGTCAACTCCTATCTGATGATGCCGCCTGCCAGTCAGAATGAATCCGAGATCCGTGCCGGACTCTACAAGCGCCTGATTCCCTCTCTCGGCCTTTGAACCTCCGCCCGGTCGTTCCGATCCACACCCTCTAGCGATTCGCGTGCTCGACGGATGATTCTGTCGGGACGTACCAGATCGGCGACGTCCAGGCGCGCTCCTGAATCGTCGGCGTGTAGAACGGTTCCTCGGCAGGATCCAGGCAGCATTTCCCGAATACGTCGCCCTCGGCACCGCGTGAAACGGCGGCCGACGTTGCGATCTCCGCCAACTCGGCGCAGTTCTCCGCGAATGGATTCACGTTCGCGGCCTGACAGTGAAGAGTGCTCCAGCGGCAGGTCGGATTCTCGAGTACGCGTAGATAATAGAAGGCCGATTGCTCCGGATCGAAATCCGGATCTTCCCAGACCGCACAGAGCGAGCCGAAGCCTTCGCCTTTCGGTTCGCATGTATTCGTGTCGACGCTTGCCGCATGGATCGTCTCACCCGCGACCGTGTAGACCCGTTCGTGTGTTTCGCCCTCGGCGTCGACCCAGCCCTTGATGATCTGCGCCTGCTGCAGGTCGGTTCCCGGATGACCGAGGCTACCCGGGTCTTTCAAGACACTGACGAAGAAGCGTAGACTCGCCGCCCCTGCAACGCCTTCGAGCTCGCCGCCCATGGGAACCCCCGATTGATAGGCGGCGGCGATCGCATTCGGGTTCTCGCAGAGACCCGACGGAAGCTGCGCGCCGGCGAAGAAGCGCACGACCGGTCGCGTGCCACTGGTCGCGTAGGCCTCACGTCTTCGCAGGCCTGCGAAGATCGCGTCGCGCGAGTTCTCCTCAGCCCAGACGACGGCGTGACCGCCGGCGTTCGAGAAGAAATGGTCCTGCACGTTTCGATAGCCGGCGTCCCGCCTTCCGAGGTGTCCCTTGAAATTGTCCTCCTCGGCTGCCCCCGGCGTCGCGCTATGCGAGTCCGTACTTCCGATGAATCCGAATCGAAAGGGATTCGTTCCCGAGGAACGCTCCAGGGCGAGTCCGTCCTTGAGTGCGTTGCGTGCCATGTTTCGCCGAGCGAAGTCTTCGATCGCAACCGCGGCCGCCGACTCGGTTCGAACGACGCCATGAACGCTGCCGAGCATTGTCAGGTTGTCGCTGACGACCTGCTCGAAGTCGCAGAGCTCATCTTCCGTATAGAGGCCGCGCCCGGCCAATCGGTCGAAGCGGCATTCCGAGGAGCCCTTGTGCTGGGTGAGTTCGATCACCGGCTCGAAAAAGAGTCGGTCGCTGGCCTCACGCGGTGTGAGCGGGTCGCGGAACATCAGCCCGCCCGAGAGATTGGCGTTGTGTGGGATGGCGAGGACGTCGCATCCGGAATCGCTGTTTATACATTCGTCGCGCAGGCGCTCCCAGAGCACCGGAAAATTGTAGGAGCCGGTTTCATAGGTCGAGATTGCATTCGCGGTGACGTTTGCGTTTCTGAAGATGACATTGCGATGAAGGTTCTTCGCGTTCGGGGCGTCGGTGTATTCGTAGCCGACGAAGCTCGTGAAGCGACAAGAGGACGTGCGGTCGTAAGCCTGCTCGGCGGCGCGCTGGATATCGCTCCAGACTCGTGCGGCGGCGGCGTCACAATCGGAGAGCGTACAGGCGGCCGAATACTCGGGATCTTCATCGCCCATGACACCGAGGGAGACCCACCAACTGGCCGCCAGGAGCTGGGTCCAGAAGTTCTGTGAGCGCGTCATGATGCAATGGGGCCACCAATAGCCGGCCCGCCATGGGTCTCGCGTGCAGACGCTGATCTGTCCGAAGAACTCCGAATGATCGGTGATCGCCGCGAAATCGAGCGGGCGCTGGATACGCGCTTCGACGGTCTGTTCGCCGTCCTCGTCGGGAAGCAGGATCGGCTCGCCCTTTGCGTATTGGTAGGCGTCCCAGGGATCGCGTCTCTGGCTCGAGATATAGGAGTCGAAGGAGTAGCTCGTGTGGACGTGAAGATCGCCGAAGAGCGGTCGGCGAAGCGAGGAATGCTCGGCGCATGGCTCGCGTTCTTCGGTTCGTTCGAAGGCCGGGTCGGCCCCGAGTGTGATCGGCGCCGACGCGATCAAGCAAGCCAGCGTGAATGGAATCGAGAATCGGAACCAAGATGAAATCGGGCGGCGTTCTGACATCTCGCCAGTCTAGTGCGGGCTCGCGTAGGTTGTCGGACCTTCGGATCAAAAATCGACGTGTGGAGCTGCCGCATGGCACTCGAGAGAGGCGTCTTCTTCTAGCTCCAGAGCTTGTGGGCCGGTCGCGTATCGGAGCGGATGCGAATCAGGAGAAGTAGGATAAACGTTGGCCAAAAGGGGGGGTTCGTTTGTCCAAGCTCGAGAGCGGGCATCCAACGACTGCGCGTGCGAAGTTCTTGGCCGCGACAGTCCTGCTGGTCCTCGGTTTTTTTCTGGGGCTGGCATTCGCCACGTCGACGACGAGGCTGGAACCGGGACCGGGCGAAGAGTGGACGGCAGCCGTGATGGAGCAGTCGGTGCGCGCCGCCATGAAGGAAACGAGTGCTTTCACGCGATCGAGGGCGCTCGGCCGTCTGTTCGCGGGCCTCGATGCGGACAATGTAGAGGGTGCAGCGCGTGGGATGCGGACGAGCTCGGAATTTCTGGATCCCGTCGACCTGCAACTTTTCTTGAGCGCATGGACTCGCTTCGATGCGCTGTCCGCGATGGCCGAAGCGGAAAATTGGCCATCCAAGGCGGGTCGCGAAATTGGAATGCGCATCGTGATGCGGGAATGGGCCGCGAGCGGACGTGTGATCGAAGCCGGTGAGTACTACCAGACCCTTGGGGATCCAGAAAAACAGTCTGCGGTCGCCGGACCCCTGATTCGCGGCTGGGCGCTCAGCGGGGACGTCGACGGCGCGCTCAAGCGCGTTCAAGTGTTCTGGGACCGAGGAGAGCCCGTCGATACCGTCGAGGGGTTTGTTCGTGGGGCAATCAGTTCCGTCGGTACAGACAAGCTGCTCGAGCACGTCAACGCCATCGATCCCGCACGCGGTGGCGACTTCGAGCATCGGCTGATGCGCGTCATTCTGAAACTCGGCGCGCGCGAGAGTCCCATCGCCGTCCGTGCGGCCTATGTGAACCTCGAGGGCGACGCGCCCCCTGATTGGCTGACCGGCGCGTTGAAAGTGATTGTGCGTCCCTGGGCGAAAACGGATCCGCGAGCCGCGATCGAATGGCTTCTCGAGAGAGTGGACCGACCCGAGCGCACGGTTCAACTCAAGGAGATCATGCGGCGCTGGGCCGTGCAGGATCTCGATGCGGCCTGGGGATGGTGGACGGCGGAAGCGGATCGGTCCGCGGACCTCGAGACGGAGAATCGAGTGCTGCGCTCGATTCTCCTGGCGCCGATTTTACGGGGGATGGCTCGGGTTCGACCCATCGAGGCTTCCCGTTGGGTCGAACAGGTCGAGAAGCCCGGTGCGCGGGAGGTGTTGATCCTCCGCGTCGCCTATTTCTGGGCATTTCGTAGCCCGGTGGATGCACGGGCCTGGGTCGCCGGCTTCGCACTTTCCGAGGAGGTGTCGGGGCAGGCGAAGCAGGCGATCGATCGTGGCGCAGCAGAGCGAGAGGCCCGCGAAGAAGGCAGATTGGACGCGGCCGCCGCAGCGCCGGACGAAGGTTCGCAACCCGACGAATAAACGTGGGTGCAAGAGATCCAAATAGAAAGGGCCGCGGTTGAACGAGTCAACCGCGGCCCTTCTGTACTACAAGACTCTTACTCAACTACTCAACCCTCGTCGCTTCGGCTTGACCTCTCGAACCAACGCTCGAGGGGAGCCGAATGACGAGGCGAGCCTAGCGTCGTCGGCGTGCCGCCATCACGCTCAGCAGGCCGATGCCCGCGAAGAGTGCGACAGTCGCGCCGGGCTCCGGCGTGAACGACAGGTTCATACCGATCAGCTGGTTATTGAGCTCGCTACCGGGACCCGAAACGCGTGCGGAATACGATCCGGCCACGAGACCCACGTTACGCACACCGGGTGTCGCGGTGGTCGTATCGTATCCCATCACCGTCAGCGTCTGCGTGAACGTCCTAGGCGCGCCGCGCACGGCGTGAACGACATTTGTGATCGTACCCGTCGTCCAGGGGAAGACGTGCTTGAGCGAAGTCGCCGCCGGCAGGGGGCCGAGTGGGATCGCGCCAAGACCCGGGACGGTGGCCGGAGGCTGATTACAGCCAGCCGGTGTCGCCGGAACAACACCACTCGCGCAGGGTACGATCCCCGTACCCGAGAGGCCAAAGATGGCCCCAGAAGCTTGCCCACCCGCGACCACGTAGTCCCATCCCATTCCGTTTCGCTCGGCGAGATTGACGGAGGCATTGCCTACCGGCTGGGTCGCCAGGACGGGCGTGTAGATGGTCGGGAAGAGCGCGTCGAATCCCGCGGACTTGATGAAGAGGCGCGAAGTACCGTCGAGCAGAGCCGCCATCGTGCCGCCGAATTTATTGGGTCCTTCGGTGTAGGTCACGGTTCCAGTGTCGCCACTACCGACTGCGGGAATCATTACGACGCTGATCACCCCGGGTGCGCCGGTGGGGCGACCCGCTTGACCCGAGATCGCGCCGGTACCCTGAGCGCGCATCACGCGTGTCAAACCCGGTGGGCTTACCAAACGCGCTGCGGGGGGCAGAGCGGCCGTGAACTTCGTCGAGATCCAGATGACCGCGTTGTCGACAACGGGTCCCCCGACAGGGAATGGAGTCGGCGTCGTCGCCGGGATCTGTTTAAACCACTCAGTCGGGATGGTGAACTGATCGCCGACGTTGAGACCGCCCACGATGGTCCCGTTCACGTTGGGTACGCCGTTCGCTGGCGCAACGTACCTGAGCGGCCCCATTGCAGGTTGATAGATTGTTATGCGCGCACCCATGCAGCGGGCATCCGCTACCGTGGGCAGTGAGTTGAGGCTCGCGCCGCATATCACGGCCGGCTGATTATGGGGGATGTTTACGGCAGCTCCATTCGCCTCGTGGTATTCAGCACTCATCGAAACGTACTGGGCTTGCGCCATCGACGATCCTAAGACCATCAGGGCGATGGCCCCTAAGACTTTCAATATTTGAATTTGTAACATGTCACTCGATCTCCTTGATCTCGCGTCGACTTCGTTGATTGTTTGCCTCGATTTGCCTCGATCGAAGCGACGTTGATCTTTCGAACGCTCTTGATCTCACTTCCGTGGTGGAGCCCACGCCGCAGTGGAATTGACTCCATCCATCTTTTCAAACTCTATAATCTCAAACTATCATGAACGGCTCACTAGGAGTCAGTTATTTTGCGAGTGTCACATTTTAATCCCCTCGGGGCGACGGCGGTTTGAGCCGATGGCGACTCTTTATGTGTGCCGCAAGTGCGAACCTGAGACTGGAAAACCGCAGATTCGACTGTAGAATCTATCGCCCGCGGGTCCCCGAAGAAGGACGTACCGGAAGGGTCGGCCCGGCTTCCGGCTGCGACACCAGAATTCTCGGTCTCGCGCATTGGCAGCGGGGTCGGGCGGGTTTGCAAGACCACTCAATTCTAGAAATGGGAAGGCTCCGATACGATGCAACTCGCCACCCTCCAACTCTATAACCGGTCTTGGCGGGTTCTTGCCTTCGCGATGCTCGGGGTCCTGATCTCCGGCTGCGACCGGACGGCCGAGATCGAAGCCACGCCTGTCGCAGAGGACTCGGCGTCGGCTCTCGCGTCGGGGGCTTCGCCGGATTCCGCCTTCTCGGCAGAATCGTTCGAAGATGCCGATCCGAGTTCGTTGCGCGAGGCGCTTCGGATTCCCGATCCCTTGCTTCGAATCGAACGGGTTTCACGTTTCCTGCAGCAAGCGAAGCCGGATCGGCTTGCGGAGATCAAGGCTGAGTTCGAAGGGGCCGTTCTCGATGCCGGCGACAGCGAATACGTGCTCTTCGGGGTCTGGTGGGCGGGTTTTGATCCCAGACGGGCCTACAAATACAGCCTCGGGGAGGAGATTCGCGCCGAACACCCTCGGCTGAGGCTGGCAATCGCTCGGACCTGGGCTCGAATGGATGCTGCGGCCGCAGTCGATTCGGGTCTATTTGCCGACTTCAGTTGGAACTCACTGGGTTCACAGGGCGCGGGCTTCGCGCCCGAGCTGCTCGACGCGATCGTCGTCGGGTGGTTCGAGTCGGGTAAGCCCGGACTCGAGGAGTTCGTGAGTGGGCTCACCGCCGTCAGCGATGTGACACAAGGCGTTCGGACCTACGCTCGACTGCAGGTGATCCGCAAGGGTGCGAGGGAGACACTCGAGTGGACGCGTGAGACGACCGCGTTTCCAGAAGCGCATCGACGCCTCCTGCTCGCGGGAGCGCTCACGATCATTGCCCACCAGGATCCGGAACTTGCCGTCGAATGGCTTGCCATCGCCGAGGCCGATGGCATCGATACGCGGACCTTCCCGATGCGAATCGCCGGATCCTGGGGTCACCACGACCCGCTGAAGGCCTTCGAATGGATCAAGACGCTCCCTGAGGGTGCAGATCAGAACAAGGCCGCCCGGCGAGCCGGCCTTCGCTGGAGAGAAACCGACTCGAAAGGTCTCGCAAGCTGGTTGTCCCAGCAGGTCGGGGACGAATGGCTCGACCCGCTTCGACTGCTGACGATTCGCACCGATGTCTACCGATCCGACTACCAGGTCGACTGGCTCGATATTCTCGAGCGATCACAGGAACTAGCGGACGAGCAGAAGCGCAAGAACCAGGTCATCTGGGTGCTGCAACAATGGAATTTTCTCGACCCCGACGCTGCCGACGCGTGGATGGATGAGCGTCGTGATCAGTTCACGGAGAACGAGTTGTCGAGCGCCCATGAGATCTCGATGGGGGAGAAGAAGAAAATCGAACGGCTTCTCGCCGAGCGTAAACGCAGAGAATCCTAGGCGGTTGCTAGGACGCGGCTGACGGGGAGCCTTCTTCGGTGGTTTCCGGGGTCTCGAAGCGGATCGGGTCGATGGCCTTCAGGAGATCGATGGCCGACTGACCCGCCCCGAAACGAAGTGCTCTGAGCCCCAGCTTGATGCGACGATCTTCGGTTGCATCGCTCTTCTCGAGAAACAGCGCCAATTGCAGCGCGGCCCGACCCGCGATCGGATTGTCGCGGGTCAAGAATGACTCGAGGCGAGCGACCGCTTCGGCGCGACGGCCGAGCGTGTCCAACGCCCGCGCGAGTCCAAGGATCGCTTCGGGACTCTTGGGAGCGACCGAAAGGGCGGCCTCGAAATGAGTGAGTGCTGGCCCGGCCTCGCCGCGTAGCCCTTCGACTTCGCCGAGTCGGGTCAGCGCGACCGGATCGTTCGGGCGCTCGACGATGGCGTCGACGAGCAAAGTCTTTGCTTCTTCGAGCCCTGCGTCCTCTTCACGAAGTGCAAGGGCCAACGCCATCCTCGCTTGGATGTCTTCCGGATGATCGGCGACCCGTGTACGGGCCCGCTTCACCGCCTTCTCGATCTGGCCAGACTCGATGAGATTCAGGATCCGTTCGCGGAACAAGAAAGTCTGCAGGTGGCCGCCCGACTTCTCACTGAGGCTGGCCAGCCATTGTTCCGCGGCCTCGGGTCCGGTACGAGCGCGAAGACCACGAGAAACGGCCCGAATGACCGATGAAAGGACTTCCTCGGCCGATTGTTTTGAATCCCTGGGCAAGTTCTGGAGGTCGATTTGAACTCCGAAGCGTGCCTGGATTTCCGCCGTGACGAGTTTTGATTCTACGGACGCGAGCGCATTTTCTTTGGGCGAGGCAAACGCCATCATGCTCGCGGCTTGTACGATGCGGTCTTCTGCGAGATGGATCTGGCCGAGTCGAACGCGGGGCGCCGCAATCGCTCGGTCGGAGCGGATCGCCTGGCGATATTCCTCGATGGCCTGGTTGAATTCGCCAAGGCCCTCTGCGCTTCTCGCCAAGTAGTATCGGATCGGCGCGTTGTTCGGCCAGACCTTTGCGGCCGACTCCAATTCTTCGCGCGCCGTCTCGAAGTCTCCGCGCTCAAAAGCGATTCGACCCCGAATCATCGGGCGATGGACATCGATGGTGGTTGTGTCTGCGATCTGAAGCGCCTCGTCATATCGACCGACGCGGATCATTGCCTCTGCCTGCGCGAAGAGAAAGTCAGGACTCACCGTATCCCCGGCGAGCGCGGTCACTTCGTCAAAGGCCGCAAGGCCTTCATCGAGCTTCTCCCGGTCGATGAGGAAGCGACCGAGATCGCTCCAGAGATTGGCGAGATCGGCTGAATCCGGGAACTCTTTCTCGGCCTCACGTTCCAGTGCTCCGCGAATAACGGCTTCCGCATCCGTGAAGCGCCCCATCGCACGGAGCTGTAATACGAGCGGGACCCGAATCTGTGCATTCTCGGGGTCCGCGTCGAAGGCGACTCGAAGGACCGCGAGCGCCTCTCCGCTCTTTTGCTGGATGGTGTAGATCTTGATCGCTTCGTCGATCAGACCGAGCGCGGAGGGGAATCGTTCGAGGCATTCTTCGACCACTTCGCTCGCCATTTCGATATTCCCGGACTCTCGATGAAACGAGGACGCGATAGCGCACCAGTACTGCTCCGTCTGATCCGCATTCCTGTCGGGACTCTCGCCGTCCTCGCTCGTCTCGGCGTCTGCGATCGCGCGGATGGCCTCGTAGGCCTCGTCGCTCTGTCGATTGCCGAGGAGGGCCATCACCCTGTAGCGCTGTGCATCTTCTCTTTCGGGATCGATTTCGAGGATCTTCTCGACGACCTCGAGGGCTCTTTCGTAGTGGCGCCGACTCTCCAGAAGGGCGCGCACTTCGATGATCAAGATTTGAACGTCGTCCTCGCTGGCTGCGTCCGTTTGCTCCGCGCGAAGTCGATCGAGCGTGGCCAGGGCAAGCTCGAAGTTGCGCCCACGAATGGCGTTCACCGCGAGTTCCTTCGCAGCGGGAACCGCGTAGTCGGGGTCGCCGATCACGGCATCGAGTGCCCAGACCGCTCGACCGATCTCGCCGAGCGCAGTCAGTCCACGACCGTATCGGTAGAGCACTTCGGCCCGCCGATCGCCGCCTTCCACGAGTTCCTGGAGGCGGTCCACCGATTCCGCGACCCGCCCGTCGGCCTGCATCGCTCGGATTTCATCGAGATCGTCGCGATCCGCCGTGCCACAGGCGACGAGCGTCGTCGCCATGAACAAAGCGAGGACTCGACTGATTCGATTGAGAAGGCGTGAAGAGAATGAGGGGGAAGGGCGCGCCACGCGATAGATCCGCATCCGTGTGACTCTAGCAATCCGGTACCGCGCCCTCACTCATTATTCCAAGAAGTTTCGGGTCCCTCCGCTCCGGGCGCACGCGAAGTTCCGATCGCGTAAGCTCTCGCCGATGCAGAAGTCGATTCTCTCTGGACGT
Organism: Deltaproteobacteria bacterium UBA4427; assembly: GCA_963854795.1. GTDB lineage: Bacteria > Myxococcota_A > UBA9160 > UBA9160 > UBA4427 > UBA4427. The sequence continues at coordinate 13,223 of CAWLAJ010000090.1, forward strand.
TGGATTCTCGGATCTCTAGCCATCCTTGCGATCGGCGTGTATCTCTACACGTCGGTTCAGGTGCGTCCTTCCGCGCCCACCTACGACCCGCTTCCGGTCGGGACGGTCGACGATATTGCGGCGCTCGCCGACCGTGACGACGTCAATATCCTCTTCGTGTTGATCGACACGCTTCGTTGGCATCGCATGAGCGCGTACGGATACGATCGCGAGACGACACCCTTCTTGGACGAACTGGTGACCACGAGCTTGCGTTTCGATCGCCATCTCGCCCAATCCTCCTGGACCAAGTCATCGATGGCATCGATCTGGACGGGTCTGAATCCCATCCGGATCGGCGTGACGAAATTCGACCATACGATTTCCCAGGAACCACTCATGCCTGCCGAGATTCTGGCGGACGAGGGTTTCATGAACGTGGCGCTCTATCGCAATGGCTGGGTCCACGGATATTTCGGATTCGACCAGGGCTTCGACAAATACTATCGACCGATGGGGAACCCGAACGCTCGCGCAATGAAGCGGGCTCGGCCCAACGAACTCAGTCTGAGCAACGACGAGGCCATGATGCAGGAGGCGATCGAGTTCCTGCGCCTCCATGGGAAAACCTCTCGTTGGTTCCTCTACCTCCACATGATGGATCTCCACGAGTACATCTACGACGAGGAATCAGCGCTTTTCGGCAACACGACATCCGATCTCTATGACAATTCGATTCGCAGGACGGACTGGCTCGTCTCGACGCTCTATGACTATCTCCGCGCGGCCGATCTC
>CAWLAJ010000091.1:0-13991 GCA_963854795.1 Deltaproteobacteria bacterium UBA4427
AGGTCGATCATGTCGACGCCTACTATTTGATGGCCTCGTACAATCCCTCGCTGATCGAAAGTGATGAGATCTATCGCGTCTTCGAGAAGGCGAAGACGGCGGGCAAGGTTTCCCATCTCGGCCTCAGCACCCATCGCAATGCGGAGAAGACTCTCCTTGCCGCGTCGAAGACCGGCCGTTACGACCTCGCGATGATCGCGATTACGCCCGCCGGATGGTACGACTGGGAAAGCAAGGGCGTGCTCGCGGGAACGAAGCCGATGACCGAACTTCAGCCGGTTCTCCAGAAGGTGCGTGAATCGGGCATGGGACTGGTCGGCATGAAGGCCGCCCGCCACCTGGCCGGACTCCCCTTCGTCGGCTGGTTCGACAAGCCCGAGGCCTTTCGCGAGTTCTACGACGATAAGTTGATGGCGCAGCCGCTTTCGCCCTTCCAGCGAACCTACGCATTCGTGCTGGCACACGGACTCGATGTCGTGAACGCCGACATGTCTTCGTTCACCCATCTCGAGGAAAACATCGCGGCCACCGTCGGCTCGCCTAGCTATTTCGCTTGAACCTATCGGACGCAGTCACCCAAAGCTTCGCCTGACAGGCAGTAGGCGTTTCTTCGAGTCCGTTCAACGATCCCGAACGCAATTGCCTCCACACCAAAGGACCCCCATGTTGAAAGTTCATTTCGCTCCGAACTCACGCGCCGGTCGAATCGTGTGGCTCCTCGAAGAACTCGAGTTGCCCTACGAGATCAACAAGATGGCGTTTCATCCGAAAGACCTGAAATCCGACGAACATCGCCAGCGTCATCCACTCGGCCGCGTTCCCGTGCTCGAAGACGGCGATCTGATGCTCTTTGAGTCGGGAGCCATCGTCGAATACGTCCTCGAACGCCACAAGAACGGCGGCCTCAAACCGGCCGTCGACGCCGCGGAGTTCCCGGCCTACCTCCAGTGGTTCCACTATTGCGAAGGCATGGTGATGCCCCCTGTGAATACGATCGTCGTGCAGACCATCCTCCTCCCGCCCGACCGGCGAGATCAGACGGTGCTCGAACAAGCGCAGCGCCTGCTCGGCAAGGCGATGGCGCCGATCGATGAGGCGCTCGCCGGCAAGGACTATCTGATCGGTGACTTCTCGGCGGCCGACATCATGCTCGGGCATGCGTCCTTCATGAGTAATCGCATGGGTTGCGTCTCGGAGGAGCAGAAGAACATCAAGGGCTGGTTGGCGCGGATCGAAGCACGGCCGGCCTTTCAGACCGCCATCACGATGCAATAGCGCTCGATGCCTTAGGCGAGGAAGGCGACGAAGACGAGGAGACTGGCGTGGCCCTGGAATTGCTCACCTCTCCGACCCCGAACGGTTGGAAAGTCACCATCATGATCGAGGAGCTTCGCGAAGCCGGCGTGGATCTCGGCGGCCTCGAAATTCGCACGATCAATCTCGCCAAGGGCGAGCAATTCGGCGACGCCTTCACCCGCGTGAATCCGAACCAGAAGATTCCAGCGCTCGTCGATGGCGATCGCCACTTGATGGAGAGCTGCGCCATTCTCCAGTACCTGGGCGAGAAATACCCGACCTCCCTGCTGCCTGACGGCGACGCGCGCTGGGAGGTGTTGCCCTGGCTCTATTGGCAAGCCGCGAACGTCGGCCCGGTTTTCGGAAACAAGCTTTCCTACACGCGCTACATGCCGGACGTCGCGGACGAAGAGAAGTCGCATCCGCTTGCGCGATTCGGAACCGAAGCGCTTCGCCTGGCTGGTGTACTCGATCGGCGCCTCGAAGGACGCGACTTCGTTTGCGGCGAAAATCTCACGATCGCCGACATCGCCATCTATCCCTGGCTGCGCGGGTACAAATGGAGCAAGGTCGACATCACCGGCTCCGCGAACGTCATGGCATGGATCAAACGAGTTCGGGCGAGACCCGGTGTCGAGCGCGGACTCGCGTATGGCGTTCCCAAGGACGAAGTCGATCGCTGGAGCGCCGAACGGCGAGCCCAATACGCGCGATCCGGTGCGGTGATCGCCGCAACCCCGGGAATGCAGTCGAAGGCCTGACCTGATGCGCACCCGAGAACGAGCTTGAGCAGTCCATGAAAGCCATCGTCTGGACGAGATACGGCCGGCCGGAAGTTCTTCAACTGCGCGAGGTCGAGAAACCTACTCCCAGAAACGATGAGGTCCTCATCAAGATTCATGCGGCCACCGTTTTCCAGGGAGACGGCGAGATCGAAGCCATCGGCAAGGATGTCGACCATTTCAAGGTCGGTGCAGGCGTAGTCGACAACCCGCTAAACCCGAAGCAGCATGTAGGAGCATGATGAAGATCGACACCTCGCTCATGACGGATCTCGAGAAGGCCGGCTCCGCGGCAGCGAGTCTCGAGGCACTCGACTACGACGGCGCCTACACCTTCGAGGGGCCACACGATCCCTTCTTTCCACTGGTCGTCGCCGCCGAGCGGACCGAGCGGATGGAGCTGTGCACGGCGGTGGCCATCGCTTTCGCGCGAAATCCCATGTTGCTCGCCAATATCGGGTGGGATCTCCAGGCGCTGTCGAAGGGTCGCTTCATCCTGGGCCTGGGCTCCCAGATTCGGCCGCATATCACGCGGCGTTTCAGCATGCCCTGGTCGAAGCCGGCGGCACGCATGCGCGAAATGGTGTTGGCCATCAAGGCCATCTGGAAGAGTTGGGCAGACGGTGGGCGGCTCGAGTTCGACGGTGAGTTCTATCAACACACCTTGATGACCCCGATGTTCAATCCCGGCCCGAACCCCTACGGCGATCCGAAAATCTACGTCGCGGGCGTGGGACCGAAGATGACGGCGATTGCCGCGGAAGTCGCCGATGGATTCTTCACGCATCCCTTCCACACTAAGAAGTCCTGGTTGGAGGGCACCCTACCCGCGCTCGAAGCCGGCCTCGCGCGGGCCGGACGAACGCGCCAGGATCTGGACATCAGCTTCCAGCTCATGGTCGTGAGCGGGCACAACGACGAAGAGACCGAGAAGGCGGCGGCCATCGTCCGTCAACAAATCGCCTTCTACGGCTCGACCCCCGCCTATCGCGTCGCCCTCGAAGCCCATGGCTGGGGCGACCTGCAGACCGAACTCAATCTGCTCAGCAAGCAGGGCGCCTGGGGCGAAATGGGCAAGCGGATCAGCGACGAGATCCTGGAAGAGTTCGCGGTCGTCGGATCGATGAATGAGATTGCAGGAAAAATTCGGGCACGGATCGGCGAGCATGCGGATCGCGTGAGCTTTGGCGTCCCCTATGTGGGCGACGCAGAATATTGGGCGGACGTCGTGGCCGATCTGCGTACGCCGGATGCATCGAGCGAGATCGCCTAGCCAAGAGGAATACGCCCATGAGTCAGCTACCCGAATCCGTCCTGATCACGGACGACACCATGCGCGAGGGACTCCAGATCGAGAGCGCAGAGATCCCAGTGTCTGAAAAGCTGCGCTTGCTCGACGCACTCGGTGAAACGGGCGCGAAGGTCATTTCGATCGGCTCCTTCGCTCATCCGAAATGGACGCCCCAGATGGCCTGTATCGACGAGATCGCCGAGCGATTCGTTCCGAAGCCCGGCGTGAAATACACCGCGGCCGTCTTCAATCGAAAGGGCTTCGAACGCGCCGACAAGTGGTTTCCGAAGATCGACGTGCGCAGCGCGCGGTTCGGCACGCACGTCGAAATGTGTGATGCCTTCGCCCGTCGCAATTACAATCGCACTCAGGCACAACAGATCGCGGCGATGGATGGTGCGATCGCCCGCGCGCGAAATTCTGGCGCGGAAAGCGGCGCCGTCGTTCTGGGCAATCCCTTCGGCTCCAATTTCGAAGGCCCCTACACACTCGCGCAGCGTCTCGAGATGCTGACCCTGATGATCGATCGTTGGCATGAAGCCGGCTTCGTCGTGAAACGATGTTCGCTGCTCGAAGCGATGGGCTGGAATCTGCCGCATCAAGTCCGCGAAACGCTCCAGGCCATTCGCGACCAATGGCCCGAGATCACCGACTTCCACTGTCACTTTCATAATGCCCGGGGCGCGACCATCGCCAGCTATTACGAAGCGCTTCAGCTCGGCGTGCGCGAGTTCGACACTTCGATTGGGGGGATGGGCGGCTGCCCCTATTGCGGCAACGGCCGCGCGGCCGGCCATGTTCCCACCGAAGACTTCGTCGATCTCTGCGAAGAAATGGGCGTGTCGACCGGCTACAAGCTCGACAAGCTCATCGAAGCCGCGGCGATCGCGGAGCAGGTCGTCGGGCATCCACTCTGGGGCCACGTCTCGAAGGCGGGACCTCGCCCCTCCGGAGAGGCTCTCTATCCGATCGACATGCCCTTCGTCGAGACGCTCGACGAAGCGGCCCACTTTCGAAAGGGCGCAGACGTCTACGCAGACCAGCTCTCACCCTGGAAGTCGGGCGACGCGCTCACGCGCTGAGGCGTCAGATTGCCTTTTTCTTGCGTAGCTCGCCGATGCGATCCCAGTCCCAGCCCAGGACCTCGAGCAGGACTTCCTCGGTATGTTCGCCGAGTTCCGGCGCCACGCGCCGAACGGATCCCGGCGTCTCCGAAAGCACGACCGGCAGACCCACCATCTCCGTCGGACCGTGCTGCGGATGGTCGATTTCGGTGATGTAGCCGTTGGCCCGGACCTGGGGATCGCTGGGAAGATCGTCGACCGAATTGACGACCGTGTAGATGAGGTCGGCGCCGTCGGATCGAATTCGCTCGAGCCATTCGTCGCGGGGCTTCGACGCAAAGACCTCGTCGAGCATCGCGACACAGACTTCCGAGTTCGCGGAACGATTTCTCATGTTATCGAAACGTGGATCTTCGGCGAGTTCCGGACGCTCGATGATGCGCGCGAAATCCGACCAGTAGCGGTCCGGCTGGAGCATCGAAAAAGCCAGCCAGCGATCATCCTGACATCGGTAGTGGTTCCAGAGCGGGTTGTAGGCCTTGTGTCGGAACGTGCGCGGCATGGCGACGCCGGCCATCAACTTCATCGATACCGAGAGACCCTGCAAGAAAGTCATCGAACCGAGATGCGAGGCGTGTACTTCCTGTCCGATTCCATGGCGCTCGCGCGCAACGAGCGCAGTCATCACACCGTAGGCCATCATGATCCCACCCATCTGATCCGCGATTCCGCCCGTGATCGCCTGGGGTGGCATATCGGGCTCGCCCGCCGCATTCATGATTCCCGAGCGCGCCAATCCGAGATGATCGAAGGAAGGTTCGGCGCTCTCGTCGCCCTCGTTGCCGTAGCCGGTCGCATTCGCATAGATGATCTTCGGATTCACGGCGCGCAGCGCTTCGTAACCGATCCCGAGCCGACCGGAGACACCCTTTCTGAAATTCTGGACGAAGACGTCGGCCTTCGCCGCGAGGGCGAGAACGATTTCGACGGCTTCGGGCTTCTTGAGATCGAGCGTGATCGAACGCTTGTTGCGGTTGTTGGCTTCGAAATACCAGTTGGGTTTGTGGCTGGTATCGCGGCCACCCGCTGCCAGTAGCCAACGCCCGGGATCACCCGTCTCGACCTGCTCGATCTTGATGACGTCGGCACCCATATCGGCCAGCATGGCGCTACAGACGGGGCCCTGCTGCCAGATCGTCCAATCCAGAACCAGTATGCCTTCCAGGGGAAGCGGCATGAACTCTTCCTTTCCGTCTTCGGGCGCGATCCGAGCTCGTCCGGTCGACTACACCTAACGCGCCTCGAGACCCCACTCGATTCCATTCTCGAGGAGTCGCTGGAAGGCCTCGGTCTCCCATGGCCCCCGAAACTCGGGTGGCGTTTTCCCTTCCTCATCGACGCTCACATCGACGAAGGGCTGGATATTCGTCGTCGGTGTATGACAGTGTCCAAGCGCCACGTACGCGACCGCGCCGGCTTCACGCTCGCAGATATATCCGAGCACACGGGTCCGACCGTCCTTGCCTACAGACGTGTCCTCGCCATAGGTAAAACCGAAGGTTCGCGGCGCGGGGTCTTCGGCGTCGAGATCCGACGTCGTCAACAACACTCGACTCTCGTCCGGGTTGGCCAACTCGATCAGATAGAGTTCATCCATCACTTCGAATGATTCCGGCAGTCCGCGGGTCAACACATGATCACGATCGCGAACATCGACACGGAATTTTCGAATCGGCGGATGGTTCAGGAAGAATGCGCCGAGAACATCGTGATGAAGGGCCCTCGACATCATGCGGCCGGGACTTCCATCGGGCATGGGCATGGCGCGACCGCCGCTCGTCCCATGAAGCGCCAGCCATCGGCCGCCCGCTTTGACCCATTGCTCGACCTGTCGCGCCTGGACATCATCGAGATAGGGACCCGCCGTATAGGTCACGAGGAAATCGGTCAGGGGCAACCAGCTTTCGATTTCGTTGAAATCGCCGGAAACATGGGTCGTCGCGTTTCCGTCTGCCTGCAGCTGCTGAAGAATTTGCAGGCGGACGAAGTCGATGTCGTGGCCCGCCGAGGAGCCGCGCGGAAAACCGCCGACCACGAGATGGGTGCGAATCGGTCGCTTCGGGGCTGAAGTCGAAGAAGTCATGGCCTGAAAGAGGCTAGATCCGCCAGCGTCCAAGTTCAATCGCCGAGATCTGTTTGCGCCCCACGCGGCTCAAAAACCACTATGGTTCCGATCGCCCGTAGAAACCCTCAACTCCGGTGACTGAATTTGAAGGCTCGCAAACAAGAACAAGAGAACGCACGAACAGAAGTGACAGAGGTTTTTCCCAACGTCTTGCGCATGGAACTCCCGATTTCGATGCCCGGTCTCGGCCATGTGAATTGCTATGCGCTGCTCGATGACGACGGCGCTGCCGTTATCGATCCCGGTCTTCCCGGCCCCGATACCGAAGACGCCATTCGACATCGACTGAAGCAGGCGGGTCTTTGCGAAACGGATGTCCACACCGTCATCGTCACCCACTCCCACCCCGATCATTTCGGCAGTGCGAATTGGCTCGCCAAGACCGCGGGCGCGCGCATCATCGCCTATCAGAGTTTCGGCTGGGGCATCGGCGCGGCTCCGGATCACGATCACAAGCATGGCCATGAAGTATCCGTCGACGATATCCAGGCACATCATGACGCCGTCGCGTCCGAAGCCGAGGACGCGAATCACGAACCGATCTCGATGCAGGAGCGCTGGCGCAAACACAAGGGACGATCTTCTCCCTGGGGCGGCAGCCCGCTCGGTCCGCCGAAGATGGACGGCAAGGATTCGAAGATCGCGAAGCTGATGATGAGCGGCGATGTCTTCCCGATCGTCTCGGATCCGGTGGCCGACGGCGATGTGCTCCGTCTGGCCGGGCGCGAATGGTTCATCCGACACACGCCCGGCCATACTGCCGACCATATCTGTCTTCATTCCCCCGAACTCGAACTCTTCCTGGCGGGCGATCACGTCCTACCGACGATCACTCCGCACATCTCGGGAACCGGGCCGTCCGAAAACCCACTCGAGGTCTTCATGACGTCGCTCGACAAGGCCGCGGCGACGGAAGCCGTCAAATGCGTCCTACCGGCCCACGGAAATCCCTTCGAAAACCTCGCGGAGCGGACGCAAGACATCAAACGCCACCATCACGAACGTCTCGATCGCGTGAGGGAAATCGGACTCGAGCTGGGTCCCGCGACCGTCGTGGATTTCTCGAAGAAGCTGTTCAAGGAACGCAGCTGGGGATCGATGGCGGAGAGCGAAACCTACGCTCATCTCGAATTCCTACGCCAGAAGCGCGAAGCGGATAACTACACCGAGAACGGCAAGCTTCTCTACGTCATGCGCTAGGAGCGCCAATTCAGCGCTCCTCGGGATCCGAAGCCGAAAGGACGCCGTTCGCTTCGAGTCGATCGATCTGTTCGCCGTCGTAGCCAAGGACTTCGCGAAGAACCTCTCGGTTGTGTTCGCCGCGACGAGGCGCCGCCGAGCGAATCTCATTCGTGGAATGTGAAAATCTCGCGGGCGGCTTCACAAGCGGCCGCGTACCTCCGCGACGATCATCGATTTCCACCAATAGATTCCGCTCCTGGGACAAATCGCTCACGAGCGCTTCGCGCATCGGAAGGACCGGAGCGCAGGCGATCCCCGCCTCGCCCAGTGCCAGGAGAATGGCTTCGCGCGAAGCCTGCGATCGCATCCAGGCCTCGATCGCCTCACGCCGATGGCGCTTCTTTTCGTCGAGTGCCGATCCCGGCGGAGTCGGGTCCTGGATTTTGTGAGTCTCCGTAGCCAGACGCCAGATATGCTGAATCGATCCGGCCACGGCGATCGCGCCGTGCGGACCCGCATCGTAGATGGGATTCATGGTGCGATCATCCGGCTCTGGCAGGAGCACGTTGTTCACTTCGCTATAGGTCGCCAGCAAAGCGTCGTAGAGCGGCACTTCGAGGCGCTGCCCGACCCCGGTCGCTTCGGCTACACGCAGCGCCGCCAGCAAGGCCACCGTTCCATGGAGCGCCGCCGTCGTATCCGCGATCGCTTGATTGGTTTGTGCAACCGGCTGGCCGGCGTAGTCGGCCTGGTCGGCCAGGATTCCCGAAACGGCATGCACGATCGGCGCATACGCTCGACGATCGCTCCAAGCCGAATCGGATCCGTAGCCATTGATCGAAAGCAAGATGGTCTTGGGATTGACGCGCTGTATCTCTTCCCACGAAAGACCGAGGCGGTCGAGCACTCCGGGCCGAAAATTCTCGATCACAGCATCGCAGTGGCGGATCAGTTCGAGCACGACCTCGATGCCCTCCGGTTTCCGCAGATCGATCGAAAGACCGCGCTTGCCGGCGTTGACCCACTGGAAGAACGCGGACATTCCGAGATCGGGTTTCGGCGCGATCTGGCGAACCTGATCTCCATCCGGCGACTCGACCTTGATGACCTCCGCGCCCATGTCGGCGCAGATGCGCGACGCATAGGGCCCCGCGACCACTCGAGCCAGATCGAGGATCCGAACGCCCGAAAGCGCACCCGCTGCAAAAGCTCCGATGTCACTCACGATGAGTCACTCAAATAACATGATGTTCGAGTTTGAAAAAGTGCCAAACGCGTCCTAGCGGCCTCAGGATTTGATCGGTTCGACCCCGGACTTGCCGCCGAGACGCGGGAGATCGTCCCTCACGTCGCTCCAGCTCACGCGATCATCGAAGAAGATATGGGCCTGGGGCTTGATGCCGCTCCCGGGCTCGAGGTTGGCCAGCGGGATGTCGATCTCGTCGGGTCGTTCATCGAGCTGACAGAACAGCGAGGTCCCACATTTTCGACAGAAGCTGCGCGAGCCGTGTTCGGAGGACGCGTACTTCGTCAGCTCCTCTTTGCCGCGATCCACCGTCAGCTTGTCGAGAGACAGCGCGATCCAGGCAACGTGGCCCGCGCCGTGGTTGCGCTGACATAACGTGCAGTGGCAATGCACACACGTTGAGACCGGTCGTTCGATGCGGAACGTGACGGCTCCGCATAGACATCCGCCCTGCCATTCACCGCTCTGTGTCGAGGTTTCTTCTTCGCTCATGTCGCGCCCTCCTCGTCTGCATCCGGGCCGCAGACGGACACAGCGCGAAAGCTACCAGTTCTCGACCCAGGGGCGTAGTATGGCCTCGAAGGTCCAGGTCGAGCGATGCTGTCGGTGGAGATGCAGGTAGGTTTCTGCGATGTGTCCAGGGTCGGCCATATTGTCATCGACCGTGGTCCCCGCGAGGCGATGTGAGCGTGTCCCGTCTTCCTGGGTCCAGCCGATCGCGGCGTCGATCGGCACATGGGCGACGTGGATGCCCTGGGGCATGAGCTCGCGCGCCATGCTCTGGGCCAGTCCGGACTTCGCATGGGACGACATCGCGAATGCGCCGCTCAGCGGATATCCCTTGAAGGCGGCACTCGCGTTCGTGAAGATGATCGTCCCGCGATGTCCATCTTCCGGCGAATCTCCGGCGAGCATGCTTCGCGCAGCTTGTTGGCCGACGAGAAAGGCACTGAAGGCGGAATTGCGCAGAACGTCGATCACCCGATCTGGATCGGCATCCGTAATCTTCTTGCGAAAGATGTCGGCCATGCGGCCATCGATATTGTGGGCGACCAGCTTCGGCGGCCCCAGATCGTCCGTGACATCGCCGAACAGCTTCGCCACCGACGCGGGATCTTGCGCGTCACAGGCATAACATCGAATGCCGTAGTCGCTCGCCAGCTTCTGGAGAACCGTCTTGTCCGGATTTCGCGCTGCCACGGCGACTCGCATGCCCTCTTGCGAGAAGAGACGTGCACAGCTCGCGCTCACGCCCGGCCCTCCACCCACGATCAAGGCCACTTCGCGTCGGATCTCTTCGCTCGAATCTGCCATCGTCCTATCCGCCTTCCGGCCGGCGCCAACCGAGTCGCAATTGTCTCACGTCGATCGGCACACCGGTCTTTTCGTTGACGACGCGCGGCACGACCGGCTCGCCACTTTCCCGATCATAGATTTGCAGCGGTGGCTCGGCGCCCTCTTCCCAAAGCCAATCCTCTCCAAATCGCCACATGGCTGCGAGTACCGGATAGAACGCGCGGCCCTTCTCCGTCAAGATGTACTCGTAGCGCTTCGGACGATCTTCGTATTCTTCCTTCTCAAGCAGACCCTGGTCGACCAGCCGCGTGAGACGCTTCGAGAGAACCGCGCGGGAGACCAATAGCGCCTTCTGGAAATCGTCGAAGCGACGTCTTCCCAGGAAGGCCTCACGCATCACGATCGGCGTCCACCAGTCACCCATCAGGTCGGTGGTTCGCGCGATCGGACACGGCGCATCTTCGAATCGCGTGCGGCGCATCTCAGGCGATCGCTTCGACGCGCGCCCGCACATGCTTGTGCCAGGGCGTGAGCGCAAACCAGTCGCGGTCTTCCGACGAAGTCAGCTCGTTGGGCGAGACACCAATGACCTTGCGCGTCCCGTCTTCATCCGGGTACTCGAGACCATGTCCGTTCGGAATCGTGATATGACCCTCACGCAGTGTCTCGTTCACTTCGACCACGGCCTCGGCCTTGCCGCGCTTGGTCGATATCCGCACGCGATCGCCGGTTTCGACACCGAGTCGTTCCGCATCGCCGGGACTCATTCGCAAGGAGCCCTCCCGATCCTTTCGTCGCCAACTCGGATCGCGGAAGATCGTGTTCGCGGTACTCGTACGCCGCTCGCCGGCGGCCAGGATGAAGGGGTATTCGTCTGTCGATCGAGGCGGCTCCTCGTCGATCAGGTCGGTCAATTCCTGGAGCAGTTCTGGAATCACGAGCTGAATTCGCCCGTCGCTGGTCCCGATGCGCTCCATCGTGACCTCGTAGGGGTCCGACGTGATGACGACACCATTCGCATTTTCGAGAATCGCGTGGAAAAGAGCGTTGCCGAGCGCCGCGCCCTCGCCCTCGAATCCGGCTCGACGAACCGAATCCGGATGTTCCGCCGCCAACGTCTGCGCAGCACCCCAGATGAGCGCCGATCCTTCGAGCCCCTCACCGAGCGCACGCCCGAGCGTCTCGTAGAGGACGACCGGCATGATCGCGGCCAACTTCGGCTGATTCGTCATCGCCTGCATGAATAGGAGACCGAATTGGTCGATGCTCTCATTGGCCGCCTCACGCAGCGCGGTGAGATCCTCATCTTCGTAGGCGCCAAGCGCGCGACACAAACGACTGTGGATCTCGGGCTCCGTCAGCGTCCCTTCGGCTGCGGGAAAGAGCGGCCTTCGCAGCAGGAACGTGTGGTCGGGAAAGCCACCCGAGAAGAAGGTCGTCTCCACCTTCTCGTATTGCGAAGACGCAGGCAGGATATAGCTGGCATGCCGCGCCGTCTCGGTCATCGCGACGTCGATCACGACCACGCATTCGAGCGCATCGAGCGCCTCTCTCATGCGCGGACTATCGGCGAGCGAGTGAACCGGGTTGCCACTCTCGACGAACATCGCACGAAAACGATCCGGATGGTCGGTCAGGATCTCATCGGGAATCGAGTTGCAAGGCATCAGCCCCGTAATGATTCGATGACCCCCGACCGGGGTTCGCGGAATATCCTTTCCGCTTCCGATCAGCTTGCCGAGATGCGTGCCCAGATTCATGGTGCCCGGGCGAGCAAAATTTCCGGTCAGCGCGTAGAGCAGCTTCTCGAGATACGAGTTGAGTGTGCTGTGCGGCGCCATCTCGATCCCGAGATCCTCGAGAACCGCGACGCTCTCGGCCTCGCCGATCAGGCGCGCTGCCTTGCGGACGATTTCCTCTGTCACCCCGGCTCGCTCGCAATAGTCTGCGATCGGGACGCCCTCGAGTACATCGAAGAGCGCCTCGCCGTCGCTGGCGTGCGCCGCGAGGAACTCGCGATCCAGAAGCTTCTCGTCGACGAGAATCTTCAGCATGGCGGCCAGGACGAAGGCGTCCGTTCCCGGCACGAGCTGAATGAAGACGTCGGCGAGATCCGCGCTCTCGGTGCGGCGCGGGTCGATGACGATCATGTGCCGATTGGGATCCTTGGCGATCGCGCGCAGGATCGAACGCGCACGCTCGAAACCGTGGGACTGCCACGGATTCTTGCCCACGAAAACGGCGACCTGCGCATGCTCGAAGTCTGGCTCCGGGCGTCCGCCGAACATCAGCCCTTCGACCCAGAACTCGCCCGTCTTTTCCTGTGCCAGCGCGTTCGACGAATAACGCATGTCGAGGGCGCGACGCGTCGCTCCGGAGTAGGCGCCGCCGAGATGGTTGCCCTGACCTCCGCCCCCGTAGTAGAGAATCTTCGAGCCGCCATGTGTGTCGCGGATGTCGCCGAGCTTCTGCGCGATCTCGCGGATCGCGGTATCCCAATCGATCGCTTCGAAGCTGCCGTCTTCGCGTCGACGCAGCGGCGTCGTGATCCGGTCGGCATGATTCTGGTAGTGGTCGAGCCGTGACGCCTTCTCGCAGGTATATCCCTTCGAGCGCGGATTCGTTTTGTCGCCCTTGATCTTCTTGAAATGACCGTCTTCGATCTGAACCTGCAAACCGCAATTCGTGCTGCAAAGAATGCAGGATGTGCTCTGCCAACTATCGGAACTCGCCATCGGGGCCTTCTCCTTCTTGGTCATTTCTCAGGTCGGATCCCTCGTCGGCTCATGGGCTGATCGACCCTGGATCCGCTTTTCTCGGATCGATCGATTGCCCCCGACTCGACGGAACCGTCCGATCTCCGAGTGAGTTCTACTTTAGAACTCACCATCGGCACCTGCAAAACGACGGAGCGGATTCTGATCGCCTCTAGAGCTTCGTGGCGCGCGGCTACCAGGTCTCGCCGAAGGGACGGATCACCATTTCGGAGGCCCAGGCCGATTTCGGCTGGTGGACGAGCTGATAAGCGGCCTCCGCGATGTCGGCCGGCTTACAGAAGAAATCGTCCGGCGCGTCGGGCATCCGCTTGCGCGTCCATTCGAGATCGATGACCGCATCGATCGCCAGGTAGGCCGCGTGCACACCCTTCGGACCGGCGCTGCGCGCAATGCTCTCGAGCAGGATCCGTTGCGCCGCCTTGCTCGGGGCGAAGCCGGCGAAGGCTGCCTTGCCTCGATAGGCCGACGTATTCCCCGTCGCAATGATCGCCCCGCCACCTTCCTCGATCATGTCGTCGACGACGAGACGAGCGAGATGGAGCAGCGCCATCGTGTTGACCTCGAAATTCTGGCGAAGAACCTGCGGGTCGATCTCCTGGAAGCTCCCGAACGCACCCCCGACCGCGTTATGCACGACGATGGTGGGAACGCCGAGATCTTTCTTGACCGACGCGATCGTCTGGTCGAGCGCCGCCTCATCGACGACATCGCAGACGTAAGCTCTCGTGCCTTCGAGCTCCGCTTCGAGTTTTTTCAAACGCTCTTCATTGCGCGCGAGCATCGCGACGCGGTAGTCGCCCTCGACGAAACGCCGAACCAGTGCGGCTCCGGTTCCGGGACCGACACCTGTGATGAGGCAGACTCGTCCGCTG